>CAZGKZ010000235.1:0-2532 GCA_964526315.1 uncultured Geobacteraceae bacterium | reverse complement strand
TAACCTATCTTTCATTATCATTCTGTATCCACTTCTTTAAAATTCATCTATAATCTGTCCTATGTTCCGTATCAACTTACATAAAAAGGTTCTCGGTGCCTTTTTGTTACTTTCCCTGGTACCCTTGGGCTTTTTATTATTTGATTCTCAACATAGTTTGCGCTTGGTCGAAGACTTATTGCGGCAGCGAACCACAACGGTTCTGGATGAACAGGCGACTAAAGCCCTTGAAAGTCGGGCGCAGATGGTTGCGCAACAGGTCTCTGCATTTCTACATGAAGTTGAAGGGGATCTTCTCGATTTATCACTCTTACCAGCTACAGAGTCAGATTATCTCAAATTCAGTCATAAACATCAGCGTGAGCTCTGGTACCGCCGTGGAACCAATGCTGAGCCGATTGAAGTCCGTGAAAAAGTACTTCTTTACAGTGAGTTGGCCTACATTGATGCCAATGGCCATGAATTAATACGGATTGTTGCCGGACAACCCTCTCATCAATATCGCGATGTTTCCGATGCTGCTCAAACAACCTATAAAACCGAAAATTATTTTCAGCACGCCACTCAATTAGTCAACGGTCAGATTTGGGTTTCACGACTAAACGGTTGGTACGTCAGTCGTAATGATCAGCTTCAGGGGGCAAAAACCCCGCTGGAAGCGGTGCAGGGAGCCTTATATCGCGGGGTGATCCGTTTTGCCACTCCAATTTGGACTGATGGTCAGCTGCAGGGTGTTATTGTCCTGTCTCTTGATCATCGACATCTGATGGAATTTACGCAACATATCTCATCGATTGATAAGACAAAAGTTGTTTTCCCCTCTTATTCCAGTGGCAACTACGCTTTTATGTTTGATGATCAGGGCTGGATGATTGCCCATCCGAAATATTGGGATATCCGTGGCTATGATCGTGCGGGCTATCTGGTTCCCGCTTACAGTGCTGAAACCCCACGGCAGGATATTCTTTCAGGTCGAATTCCATTCAATCTTTTTGCGGCTGGTTTTGTCCATCCTAACTATCCCATCGTTGCCGAGGCCGTTATGCGGGGGGAAGCAGGAGTGGTTGAAACCGTCAACGTCGGTGGTTCGAATAAAATAATGGCCTATGCCCCGATTCAATATCGGCGGGTTGGTTTTACCGACGATACTATTTTTGGTGGGATCACTATTGGTGCTGAAATTGATCATTTTCATCAAGCGGCAGAGGCAACATCACGTTTGATTCAAGAGGAAATCGATAACTATCTGTTGCAATCATGGATTGTGATCTCGTTAACCATTCTATTTATTATTGCTACGGCATATTTTCTTTCCAACAGTATTGTCCGTCCGGTTCTCTCGTTAACCGAGGGGACCCGGCGCCTGATTCGCGGTAACATGGCCGCTAAAGTCAAGGTCAGCTCTAATGATGAAGTTGGTGTATTAGCTGATTCATTCAATACCATGGTGGCAGAATTAAACAGCCGGAGAGCGCGCTTGTTGCACACTTTGCAGGCGTTGCGTCAATCACGAAAGGAAATTCTTCGACAGAAAAACTTTAAAGATACAATCTTTGAGAATATAGAAACCGGATTGCTGACCTTTGATGCAAGTAATATTGTAACTTCAGCCAATGGGTACGCCTGTCAAATATTGGGTATAAAGCGACCCGGTGATCAGTGCCATTGGGAAAAACTTCTCGCTGAATGGCCAGAACTTCTTCACGTTCTGCATGATTGGTTTTTGGAAAGTCAAGATGGGGAGCAACAATCATTTCGTGAGTATGTGACGCTGGAGAGAAAAGGGCGGAATCTTACCTACTTAATGACCATGTTCCCGTTGAGTTTCCGCCAGCAGGAGGGGTGGTTGCTGACGATTGAGGATCTGACTGAGCGAGTCAATTTACGGCAGCAGATGGCCAGAATGGATCGTCTGGCATCGTTGGGTCGGATGTCGGCAGGAATTGCCCATGAGGTGCGTAATCCTCTCACCGGGGTCAGTTTGCTTCTGGATGAACTGCACGATCGTTTGCTTGGAAAAGAAAATGATCAACAATTGATTCGGCGGGCATTGGGTGAAATAGAACGATTAGAATCCCTGGTCAATGAAATGCTCCATTTCGCCACGTTGCCGACCCCTAAACTTGCTTATGGGCAGGTTGAAAGTGTGGTGGCGGGGGTTCTCCTTCTCACCAGGAAACAATGTCAGCGGCAAAACGTTGAGTTGATAGAAAAACTTGCTGATGATCTGCCTGAAATTATGCTTGATGGCGATCGGTTAAAGCAGGTTTTATTGAATTTGGTGAATAATGCTCTGGATGCCATGCCAGATGGAGGGGTTCTGACCGTTGCAGTTAAGCTCGACAACGACAAAATATTGATTCGTGTCAGCGACACCGGGATTGGTATCCCTGCGGAAAAAATACCACTTATTTTTGAACCTTTCTTCACCAGTAAAGGGCACGGAACCGGGTTAGGGTTAGCTATCAGTTATAATATTATTTCTGATCACGGTGGTGAAATTGTGATAGAGAGCAATCTGGGGGAGGGGAC
>CAZGKZ010000234.1:0-2542 GCA_964526315.1 uncultured Geobacteraceae bacterium | reverse complement strand
CTCAAAGTTCTGTCAGTGATGAAGAGAAAGGATTTGCAGCCGGGGCAGTGGATTACATTGCCAAACCTTTCAATGCTCCAACGGTTACCGCACGGATTAAAAATCAACTCAAACACAGTGCTGCCATTGCCAAACTAAAACGACTGAACCAGCTGGCTCTCGATGCTAACCCCAATACTGAACTACCGGGAAATAACAGTATCCTTAAAGAAATTCAACGCGTTGTCAGTGAGAGAGATGCGGTCTGTGTTGTCTATGCCGATCTCGACTATTTCAAGATCTACAACGATACTTACGGTTTTTCTCAAGGCGATAATGTTATCATTTTTACCGCTAATGTTATCCGGGTTGCATTACAGATCACCGGCTGTGAAGATTGCTTTTTAGGACACATCGGGGGAGATGATTTTGTCTTTGTTGTCCCGGTTGAAAAGTGTGCCGCCGTCGCTGATGAGATAATCCAGCGGATTGATCGAGGGATTGATGAATTTTACAGCAAAGAAGATCTCCAACGGGGCTATGTTGTTGCGACAAATCGTGAAGGGAAAGAGATGCAACACCCATTGATAAGCCTCAGTATGGGCGGTGTCAATCTGGCACAACGAAAAGTACTGACGGCATTTGAGGTCATTGACATCTGTACTGAAATGAAGAAAGCGGCTAAAGCACAGCCGGGAAGCAACCTGCTGCTTTGTAAGCGCCAATAAAATAATAGGGGGAGCATGTAAAGGCTCTAAAGCTAACAAAACTTCAGAGAAAGGCAGATTAATACTACATCACATCCCGGTAAAAATGTGAAAACCTGTACTGACAGTGGAAGTCAAATAACTTCAAATCGATTCATTTCAACATTCTTTCGCGTCTGTTTTGGATCAAAGATTTCCCCATTCATTGCAATCCAAACCCCGGTCGGGAGCAATTGTACCGCGGTGAGAGCACTGGCGATATTGTAGATTGCATCGGTAAAACGAAACCTTGCCGGCTGCATAGATCCGGTGAGGACAATGGTTCTCTCCGGGATACCAGTCAGAAATTGAGCTGTTTCCACCATGGTATCGGTTCCGTGAGTGATAATAATTCTTTCTGCCGAACTCTCAAGAACCATACTTCTGATCAACTCCCGATCTTCATTCGTTAAATCGAGGCTGTCCTTACGCAGCAACGGAGTTATCCAGTATTTAATGGTCAAATTTGCATCGCGCAAAACCTCACCAATCTGGGGCTCACCAATTTCGTAACTGCTTTTATTATCAAAATAAATTTTATCGATCGTTCCACCGGTGGTCATAATTTCAATCGACATAACATATCCTTTCCGGTCATTCGTGTGGTTTTATAACCAGGGCATGACCAGACAAAAGAGCCTCTACAATTTTTTTCCGCCCACTGCTTACCAGACGCTGAATTGTACCACGGGAAATCCCCATTTCAACCCCCGCCTCAGCCTGAGTCATGTCATCCCGGTCACAGAGTGAGACAGCCTCTAATTCGTCAGCGTCAAGTTCAATGATTTCCAGTTCAGCTAAAGGAGTTCCCGCAGGTTTAAACATATGGTCGTTAGGACGGCGGGTCGGGCAACATCTTCTCGGTTTTCTCGGTCTTGGTGACATAGTTACTTCCGCTTAAAGAGCTTCGTTGATGGCAGAGATCAAACTGTCACACAGTACTGCATTCTGTTCAGGAAAATCAGCATCATCAACCAGCTCAGCAACAAGTTCCCGCCCGTAACGGAGCATACGAACTTGAGTTTTTTGATCTTGAGTAAAAACAACAATAAATTGCGGCAGGAGAACTGCCCGTTCCAAATTTTCCGACAATGATCGGGCTGCCTTTTTGGGAGAACACACCTGCACCATATGCAGATCAAAGTCCTCCGCCAATGCAACTCCCTGATGACCAAAATGGCGAACCATCTCCATTTTCTCTTCATTATGAATGATAAAATTGTGCAGTGTCATTGATCTGGCCAGATCGTTGATAAAATCGACAATACTTTTATCTGTTGTGGTACAAAAGACATCTGCAGCCATAGGGACATTCCTGATTAATTAAGGGGGGCAAATTTATTCTTGTAGCTACGCACAAGAGACAGCTTCAAGTTATGAATGTAAGGATAAGCCAAATCTCTACATATTTCAGCAATAAAGCAATCACAACCATTAATTTGTCTTACATGACAGGCTTTTCTAAGAAAGTAATAACGATTAAACAGTTGTTTTTTTTCTCATTATGCAAAATAATAGCGAAGTGATTTATAGATATTTATTGTAGCTCTTGTGACCCGTTATCATTAATTTTACATGGAGAAACTCTCCACCAGCACTGGACACTTAAACCGACTGGTGGATTTTATTTATTCTTCGCTAGCAGATAGAACAGTATTTTACCAACCACCCAAAAGGAGGAACCATGAAAAGAGCACTAATGACGGTATTCATTACCTGCATCGCTGTGATGCTGGCAATCCCTGCCATGGCAGCGCAAACTATCAAAATCGGTTTTAATATTCCCATGACCGGTGACATTCCTGAAGTCGGCGAAG
>CAZGKZ010000233.1:0-2547 GCA_964526315.1 uncultured Geobacteraceae bacterium | reverse complement strand
GGGGGGGCAATCTGCCAGTCACTGACGACAACCCGTCCATTTTTACGCAATAACGGCAAATAGCGACAGGTCTCAAGCAGTTCAAAACTGAACAAAATGTCGACTTCACCCTCCGGGATAATCGAAGAGTAGACTTTTTCTCCATAACGGACGTGTGAAACGACACTGCCACCACGCTGCGACATGCCGTGGATCTCATTCTTTTTAACATCGAGACCCGCTAACAACATCACTTCAGAGATCACTTCACTCGCCAGCAAAATTCCCTGTCCACCAACCCCTGCCAATAATATATTTTTCACCTTACTCATGATTTATCACCATATTGCTGAAAAGCATCAAATCCACAGGTTTGCTGACAGACTTTACAGCCGGTACAGATAATTTTATCAATGTAGCTCTTTTTCTTTTCTCCGTCCCAGATAATTGCCGGGCAACCAATCTGCAGACACGCTTTACAACCAACACATTTATCCTGATCAACAAACAGTGGTGGACGTGGTACCTGATTATCACGTGGCACCAGCATACAGGGTCGGGTGGTAATAATCACCGAAACTTCCGGTCGAGCCATCTCCGCACGGATCACCTTGCCGGTCATTTCCAGATCGTAGGGATCAAGGATCGTGACATGCTTCACCCCGATGGCACGACAGAGTTGTTCCATATCAACCTGTGGGGCATCAGTGTGATCCAACTGGTAACCGGAGGTGGGGTTCTCCTGCCGGCCAGTCATTGCGGTGATACTGTTATCCAGAATGATCAGGGTTGAAGTCGACTTGTTGTAAACCATATCCATCAAGCCATTAATTCCGGTATGGAGAAAGGTTGAATCACCGATGACGGCAACCACCTTACGCTGTTCCTCTTCGGACAAGACCTTACTGATGCCAGTCGCAACGCCAACACTCGCGCCCATACAGATACAAGTATCCATAGCTGAAAGAGGGGGCATAAAGCCGAGGGTATAGCAGCCGATATCACCGCTGACGAAAGCTTTCGCTTTTTTCAGTTCATAGAAAACTCCCCGGTGGGGGCATCCCGGACACATACTTGGTGGCCGTTGTGGCAACTCTTCCGAGGTATCTTCAGTCGGAGCTTCCTGAGAAAATAATTGCAGTTTAATCCGTCCGGGAGTCAACTCCCCACAGATGGAGAGTTTATCTTTACCGATAACCTCAATACCCATCGCCCGAACCTGCTCTTCGATGAAGGGATCGAGTTCTTCAATGACATAAAGGGTATCGTATTTCGCTGCAAAATCGCGAATTAACTGTTTGGGTAGCGGATAGACCATCCCCAACTTCAGAACATCCGCATCGGGTAACGTCTCTTTGACATATTGATAAGAGACACCGGAGGTGATAACACCAACCTCCCCTGCTCCGGTTTCAATCCGGTTAAACGATTGTTGACAGGCCCATTTTTCCATTTCCAGGGTCCGCTCTTCAACAATGATGTGTCGTTTACGGGCATTTCCCGGCAACATCACCAGTTTAGCCGGATCACGTTGTAGCTTGGGTTGTGGAATCTCAGTTGGACGCTCACCTAAAACCACCGCAGACTTGGAATGGGAGATGCGGGTGGTACTGCGTAAGAAGACCGGAGTATCAAACTTTTCACTGATCTCAAAACCCAGACGGGTAAAATCAAGAGCCTCTTGACTGTCCGCAGGTTCCAACATCGGGACTTTGGCAAATTTGGCAAAATTGCGGTTATCCTGCTCATTCTGCGAGGAATGAAGTTCGGGATCATCCGCGGTCACCAACACCAGCCCACCGCGAACTCCGGTATAAGAGAGAGTAAAAAGTGGATCGGCTGCAACATTGACCCCGACATGCTTCATCGTGACCAGTGCTCGGGCACCACCAAAACAAGCACCAATGCCAACTTCCAGAGCCACCTTTTCATTGGGTGCCCAGGACGCATCAATCTCCTTGTATTGGGTAATATTCTCGAGTATTTCAGTACTGGGAGTCCCAGGATAGGCACAGGCAACCAATGCCCCAGCCTCATAGGTACCACGGGCAATTGCTTCGTTTCCGGAGAGTAGAACTTTCTTCATAACGACCTTTAAATAAGCTAGATAATGTAAGTTAAGGGTAAGCGATAAAAATAAACAGTCGGGATAATAGGCAATTGCTAAGGCTCTGTCAATTGAAGCATCAACCCTTCGAGTAAACCACAATCAGAAACCTTGACCGTTGAAAACTGAAATTGCTGCATCACAGTTAATAGAATCTGTAAGCCGGGAAGAATCAAATCCCCGCGACCAGTTTCCATCCCGACCATTAGCTCTCTTTCCGAGGCTGGAATAACTTCAAGTTCTTGCTGAAGTTGATGCAGCCAATCAATTGATAACACGTGGTTATTTATTAGATCATGTTTATATTTTTTCAACTGTAAATGGATTGCAGCCAAAGTTGTAATTGTACCGGCAGTGCCAATAAGCTGGAAAGGCATCTCCGCCATCCCGATTTGCTGGAGACTCTGACTAAATTGTAAAATAACCGCATCAATAGATGATTGTCGCTGTGCTGCTGAAGT
>CAZGKZ010000232.1:0-2559 GCA_964526315.1 uncultured Geobacteraceae bacterium | reverse complement strand
GTCTGCCGCTTACGTTCTGAATGACCATAGAGAGTTGAAGAAAACAGTGCTGATGCCGCATGTTCACCCAACATTGAGAAGAGTTGATAATCAATTGACTCCAGCTGTTCCTTCTGAATAAACAGTCGATAGACTGCCAGAAGACCAATCATCTTGCCGTGAATGATCAAGGGAATCGCAACAATCGGTGCCAGTAGATCATCGGACCCATCACTGATTGAACCTGCATAAAAATAATTTTCCATATTGGCGGCGGTTGTTCCAATCACCCCTTCACCAAGAGCAATATCGAAAAAACTCTCGTTCTCATCGAACCCCTCACCGGTTTCAAAATGTAATTGATCGGTGGCCTTATCAAAGAGAAATACTGCAAACTTCTCTGCCCCGACAAAGTTGATAACGACCTCTTTAATAATCTCCAGGGTTTCTTCACGATCCAGGGTCGAATGAAGCCGGGAAGAGGCAATATAGAGGTTGGTAAGGTTGTTATTAACATCTTCCACCTGAACCAGTTGGTTGGCAAAATCAAGATTTTCCTGTTCCAGTTCACCAATTCGCCGTAACGCATCATCCTGCTCGGTTCGCAACTTCGAACATTCATTTTCCAATGACTGTAAACGTTGACCTAAGCGTTTATCGATACCACTCTTTTCTATCTGTTCAGATTTTTTATTGAGGATCAGGCGATCAAGCAGTTTCTTGCTCTTTTGATCCGGGTAAATAAAATAGACACCACAACCTTCTTCATCCTGCTTGCCGGTACGTTTAATTTTACCATAGAGAGAAATTGGTTCTGCACCCTCCGGACCCTCTAATTTCATCTCAACAGTTGTATTTTCTTCCAGTGCAGTCGAGGACTGGAGACAAATACCACTGGATGAAATATCCTTCGCGGTCACAACGTGCAACCGGCCACCTTCCTGAAGTTGAATCGGTAGCTTTACTGCAACCCGTTCTGCAGTTCTCCGTTGTACCGTACCCAGAAGGCGCTCAACTTTCTCCCGCAATTCCTGCTTATTCACCGGTTTGGTGATGTAATCATCACAGCCGGCATCCAGACAACTTTGGACCTCTTCCGGTTTTCCTGCTGCAGTCACCATAAGAATCGGCAACTTTTGCCAGGTAGAATTTTTACGGATCTGCCGGCAAACCTCATCACCATTAATTCCTGGCATGTAGTAATCTAGAAGCAGAACATCTGGCGCAACTTTATCAAGCCGCTGCAGTGTTTCTTCACCAGAAGAAGCGGTCAGCAGATCGTAATCACAACCCTCCAGATAGGAACGTTCCAGCTCAAGAAACAGATCAACATCATCAACCAGCAGTATTTTTGGCATTGCCTAGACTCCTTAAAAAGAAGATTAAAGATACCTGAGAATCAGATAAAAGTAAAGGCTCCTAACGTCAATACGCAGAAGCCTTTCTTATAAAACATTTCTTTTCCCAGGGGATCTTTAAGCTTAAAAATCAAGCAACCGCAGCCACTTCCTGCAAATAACGGGGTCGTTCGACAATAAAGTTAACAATCTCATCCACCTCTGGAACCCGACCGGCAATCCTTACCTGGTCGTCAATCAATAAAGCTGGTTCAACATAGATTCGATTATCGATCATTTTTCGTGTATCGTTAAACTGATGCACTTCCGCCTGAACCCCAAGCTGATCGAGTGCTTTACGCACATTTTTTACGGTCCCCTGACAACTTTCGGGATGATCCGGCTTACAAAGAATATCGATACGCATAATGTCCTCCATCGGCTGAAATAGTACTAAATATAACTAATTTTGTTATATTATATACGATTCCAGCCAATTGACAAGTATTTTAGTCATCTTTTCTTTTTTATCCTTCTTCAACCTTCACCACCAATTCATTGTCAACACAATCAACGATAACTCTGGAACCGGCAGCAAGATCTCCGGCAATAAGAACCCGTCCCACTTTGGTTTCCAGTTGGCGCTGAATAAAGCGTTTCAGGGGGCGTGCTCCATAAATGGGATCATAAGCAGTCCTGGCAATAAAGTCAGCGGCGGCATCAGTTAACTCAAGACCAAGATTCTTCTCGGCCATCCGCTTGCGTAATTCGCTGATAAGCAGCAGAACTATCTGCTTGATCTCTTTCTGGCTCAGGGGCTTAAAGATAATCGTGTCATCAATCCGGTTCAAAAATTCCGGGCGAAACTGCTGCCGCAATGCTTGTTCAACCTGTTGAGCAACAGCGGGAGGGATCTCTCCATCGCGAATCCCTTCAATCAAATAATCAGAAGCGATATTGGATGTCATAATGATCACAGTATTTTTGAAGCTGACGGTGCGCCCCTTGGAATCGGTTGCCCGCCCATCATCCAGAATCTGTAGCAGCACGTTAAAGACATCTGGATGGGCTTTCTCAATTTCATCAAACAGAATAACCGAATAGGGGTGACGCCGAACCGCTTCGGTCAGCTGCCCTCCCTCTTCATAGCCGACATATCCGGGAGGCGCCCCAAGCAACCGGCTCACCGCATGCTTCTCCATATATTCTGACATATCGATACGAATCAAGTTTTCTTCGCTGT
>CAZGKZ010000231.1:0-2569 GCA_964526315.1 uncultured Geobacteraceae bacterium | reverse complement strand
TTTGAAGAACCCTTCAAAGATGAACGGCTGATGTTTGAGCGGGATCGGGATCGGATTATCCATTGTGCTGCTTTCCGGCGGATGGAATATAAAACTCAGGTTTTTGTCAATCATGAAGGTGATTACTACCGCACCCGTTTAACTCACTCTCTAGAGGTAGCGCAGATCGCCCGGGGAATTGCCAGAAATCTACAGTTGAATGAGGATCTTGTAGAGGCGCTGTCGTTGTCGCATGATTTGGGACACACTCCTTTTGGCCATACAGGAGAACATGTTCTAAACCAGCTGATGAAGAACTATGGTGGTTTTGAACATAATCAACAATCGTTACGGGTTGTTGAATTACTGGAACAACGCTATCCCGGTTTTGCTGGCCTTAACCTCAGTTGGGAAACTCGGGAGGGGATCATCAAACACTCATCGGCTTACGATAAGGCAGGTAATGCCGCAATCGCACCCTACCAGCCAAAGCTGCGGGCAACCCTTGAAGCACAGATTATCGATCTGGCAGATGAAATTGCCTATAATAATCATGATATTGATGATGGTCTTAAGGCTGGTTATATCACGTTGAAGGACCTTGAAGACGTTGAGTTATGGCAGAAAACCTATCAGATGATCGGGAAAAAGTTTCCCGGATTGGATGACAAGCGCCACATCCTTCAGACGATCAGCTATTTGATTGGTGAATTAATCCATGATCTCGTCAATACCACAACCACAAACTTGCAAGAGAAACAGATTAAATCACTGGCTGATGTGAGAAATCAACCTGACAATCTGGTGAGCATGAGTCAACCAATAGCTGAATTGAATCGGGAATTGAAAAAGTTTTTGTTTAAACGCCTTTATCGCCATTCAAAAGTTGAGAGAATGCGGGTCAAGGCTGAACGATTTCTGACTTTGCTGTTTGAAAACTATATAGAAAATCCAACCCTGTTGCCAGAACGGCACCAGTTACGCTTTGAAAAATATGGGAGAGAACGGGTCATCTGCGACTATATCGCCAGTATGACCGATCGCTATGCACAGGATGAGTATAAAAAATTGTATGAACCTTTTGAAAGGGCTTAAGGACAGCAAAATAAGGATGGAGGCTATAGACTGTTAGATTTGCCCCACAGGCTAACCGCCTTCAGCCTAGCTCTTGCTGCCACTTGCGCATTGCCTTCAGTTCACCGTAAGTCAGGGTAGGGCGCAGATAACTTGCCGCCTGTTGTCGATACTCTTCCAGCGCTGGAAACTGCTGACATAGAGCTTTCAGTTCCTTCTGTGCGTGTGGATCATCAATAATTGACTTTAACTCCTCACTGGAGACCAGCACCTTTTTTATTTTTTGACCCAGAGTTGCACCAACTACAACAATAGATGCGGTTAACAGTCCAGCAATGATGCTCCCGGTTAGAGGCTGTTGCATCTGTATCGTCAGAAGAACAGCAACTGTCGTAGCAGCACCGATAGCACTAAGCAACATGGCAATCGAGTTGGTCGGTTTAGAAGGGCTACGTGTTGCGGTTGCGACAATGAGAGCACAACCGGTACTTATTCCAACAGCAACCAGAACAGCATAGCCGCTAAGAACTTGACCAAAATAGAGGGCTATAAAAATAAAAGTGTGTAACACATCAGAAATACAGGAATATTTGATCTGTTCTTTTCTGATGATTTTAAGTTTTTCACGCTCTGTTTTTAACTCTAGATTGGTCAATGGTTCTTGGGTTAAATCGAATTGATAGATATTATTCATTTAACCACGGGTAGGCTGATTTTTTTCTCTTCTGATTCACGATAAAGAAGAAAATTTTTGCCGAGGATCTGTGCAACACTTGAACCGGTTGCGCTGGCAAGTTCTGCGGCAATATCTTTTCGATCCCCCAGACAGCCCTCCTGCAGCTTCACCTTGATCAGTTCGTGAATTGTCAGTGCTTCATCGGTCGCTGCAATAATGGCTTCATTGACCTCGTCTTTCCCGATCATGACAAATGGTTTTAAATGGTGACCTAACCCGCGCAAGTAACGGGCTTGTTTTCCTGTTAATTTCATTCTTTCTCCAAAATTCAGATAAATAATCCGGCTAACCAGTAAAGAACCATCCCCACCAGCACCGTGCCGCCGAGGCTACGGGTTTTTAAGGCAAAAATCAATGTTGGAATTGCAACGATCAATTCTACCTTTCCCAATGAAAGGCTTCGTGTCGCTGCATCGGTAAACAGTGTTGGTGCAAGCAAGGCACTGAGAACTGCAACTGGAATCAGTCCAAGCCAGTCGATCAACCATTGCGGTAACCGTTTGTGAGCAAGATAAAGGAGTGGCAGAGCACGGGGTAAATAGGTTGCCAGACCCATCCCGGCAAATAACAGTAGATAATCGGAGAAATTCATTTATTCCTCCGGTAACGACACTGTAGAAAATAGCCGAGGGTGGCGGCACAAACTGAAGCACCAACAATATACGAATCACCGGGAATTAGCAGGTACCAGCCAACCGATATCAGGGCTGCCAGAAATCCGGTAATAATGTAGATCCGACCGTTAAGCTGAAATACCAGCAGACAGATAAACATTCCGGT
>CAZGKZ010000230.1:0-2599 GCA_964526315.1 uncultured Geobacteraceae bacterium | reverse complement strand
GCTTTTGTTCTTCCATCAAAACTAATAAATCCTGCAGCTTTTTCATCTTTTCCTGCAGTAATTTAATCCGCTCCTCCTTCTCTCCAGCCTGTACAGGAGGAACAAAAACCTGTTGAAGACAAATCACGACCAGAAAACAACAGAGAAAATACTTCACTATTCTCAACATGAATAAACTCCTTGAAAAACGATGTCGTTAAGCCGGGTGATTATACAGAAAAGCAATAATTATGGCATGTGAATATCAGGTTTTCTTGAATTTTATCTGACAAAATCAACCTGCAAGACAAAAAAACGACAAACAACAAACTATATATTAATCCGAATAATAGACTATATAATATTCTATATGTAATATTATGCGATAAATGTTTGACTAGAGAATAATAATGTATTATTATTAATCAACTTCAGCTGCAGAATAAAAAGACTCTGACATACACAAAGGAGAACCTGATGGGTATCAGAATGAGATCAATCCTGATTATGGGAATTTTGGGCTTTCTGGCGATTACCGCTATCGGAGTTACAAGCTATCAGCTCAGCGTTAAAAATGCTCTCAACGAAGCAAAAAATAAAAGTAAAATCATCCTTAACTATGCGATGGCCACAAAAAAATATATGAAAAAGGTTCAGCGGCCATTGGTCAAGGAATTGATTGAAAATGACCGCTTCTACCCGGAATTGATGTCGGGATTTGTTACAGCTCGAGGAACTTTTGAGATATTCAAACAATCGTCTCCAGACTATACATTCAAACAGGCAACTATCGATCCACTCAACCCCTCCAACCGGGCCGACGCTGAAGAGGTTAAATTCATAGACTATTTTGCTAAAAATCCGGCAGCCAAATCAGCTGAAGGGATCATCACCAAAAATGGGACGGATCTCTTTTACTTTGCCCAACCAATCAAGGTCAACAGTTCCAACTGCCTGAACTGCCACGGCGATCCCTATGATGCACCCAAGGACCAGGTCGAAATTTATGGGACAGAAACCGGTTACAACTGGACCATGAACGATACCGTTGCCGCATTTATTGTCTACATTCCAACAGCCGAGGCAATCGCAGCAGCAAAGAAACTCTCCTTAACCCTGATGGCAATTGGAGCTGGAGGGATTTTTCTGGTCCTGCTGATTCTCTGGGTTTTTCTCGATCGCAGCATTGTTGTGCCGATTGTTGAACTGGCACAGCGCACCGAGGATTTCAGTCTCGGTGAAAACCTCAACGCCCCCATTACCAATAAGTCAAAGGATGAAATAGGGACATTGGCACATGCCATCGAGCGGCTACGGATCAGTCTGGTCAAACTGCTGCAGGAATAAGGTCAGGTTCATTCTATGGTTAAGACACTACTACTGACTATTTATATTTGTATTTTCTGTCTCATTGCCAACCCGCTGCAAGCGGCAAAGCAGGATTGCGGAGAGATAGCGGTTCAAATCAAAAAAGAGAGGAACCTGCTTAAAAAACAGACACTTCTCAAACAAGCGCTGAAACTCTGCCCTGATAATGCTGAAATTCACTACGGTTGCGCCTACGCTGCAGAAAGATTACGAAAGTACGAAAAAGCTCAGTCCCACTACCTGAAAGCAACTGAAATAGACAACAAGTACGCTAAAGCCTATTTCGGATTGGGGGATATCTATATGGTACTGGGAAATGCCGGTTCAGCGATTGCAGCCTATGAAAAAGGGTTACAACTCGTACCAAAAAACCGGCGGGCCAAAGCAGCTCTTGAGGTTGCCCGGATCAAACACAAATCGGAGCAGGGGCAAACAATCACGACCAGTGAATTTATCCAGGTTATGCAACAGAGCAAGAAAAAGGAGACCACGCAGGGTGCTGTTGATGGACCGTTGTTACGGATGCAGATTCATTTCTATGTCGCTTCATCACAACTCTCTGAAAAAGCAAAAGAGCAGCTGATAATTGTCGGCAAAGCTCTTGAAAGTCCGGCCCTAAGCGAAACAATATTTGAAATTTCCGGACATACGGACAATACCGGAACCCCGGAAGCAAACCTGATCCTGTCAAAATATCGGGCAGAACAGGTCAGAGAGTATCTTCTGACAACTTTTACAATCAAACCGGAAAATTTAATTGTTGCATACTACGGGGACACTCGTCCGGTATTGCCGGATACAACAATAGAGAATCGGGCTCTGAACCGTCGGGTTGAGTTCAAAAGATTGGAATAATAAATCCAGAAGATATTGGAGTAAAAATGGCAACACTAGAGGAATTCAAAAGCAGAGCCGCCAGTCTGAGTGGCATTAAAAGACTTGTAGTGGTGACCAGAGATGGAACCGTTCTTCTCCATAGCGGCAAGCAGAATGATCGGCTGGGGGATTATGTTGCCTATATTGCAATAACGGCCGAGCAACTAAAACCCTATTTGGGGTTCACCGGCCCCTACCACATGATTATGGAACAGAATTCAGGAGACCGGATACTGACCCTGCTTGGTGAACAAGTGATCATCGGCTTTGATCTTGATTCCCACGTCTCTCCAGCTATCATCATTGATCAACTGGCACCCTTTGTCGATCAGATCAGAATATAGAGGTAATTTATGCAGACTTTTCTGAATGAGAT
>CAZGKZ010000229.1:0-2605 GCA_964526315.1 uncultured Geobacteraceae bacterium | reverse complement strand
AACAAAAAAGGTCAACCTTTTATCATGGTTGACCTTTTGTTATTCAGAATTAAAGTTCCTCAGCTCAGATTAAACCGCCACAGCCTCTTGATTTGGATTCTGAGATTTGCGCCAATTGACCACAAAAACCACCACAAAAGCAGCCAAACCAAGCAAGTGGACCAACCAGGTTGTTGGCCATAACAGTGCAGCTGCAGCACCAAGGATCAACAAACGCATGGGGAAATTCAGCTTCGCTTCCATATATCCCTCTATTCCAGCAGCGAACGCATACAGCCCGAACAGTGCAAAAAAGAAAATCCCGAACACCTCCAACCAATTGCCACCGATAAATGGAGTATAGGCAAACAGTAAGGGCATAATGTACATCCCCTTGGCAATTTTCCATGCCTGAAAACCAGTTTCCATCGGTTTAGTACCGGCAATCGCGGCACCGGTAAAAGCGGCAAGAGCAACCGGAGGAGTGACGTTCGAATCCTGGCTTAACCAGAACACAATCAGATGGGCGGATAACAGGGCATACATCAGCACCGGCCCGCTCAACATTGATTCACGGACGGCACTGATGAGATCGATAGGCACAGCATCAATAATTGCCCGGGCCGCTGCATGGGTCATCGGATTGCCGATTTCGGCCAGATGTTCAGGAGCCGCCAACATAAAAATAGCTTTTGCCGTTTCACTCACCTGACCATTCACCAGAGCGTCAACCAACATCCCATCGGAAATCAGGCCATGCAATGCCGGAGCGGATAAGGTGCCAAGGACGATATAGGCCGCAGTAACCGGCAATCCCATCCCCAGCACCAGAGATGCCAGAGCAACCAGAAGAATTGCAATAATCATACTATGGCCGGCCCATTGAGTGATCATTAAGGAGAACGTATTACCGATTCCAGCGGTTGCAATCACGTTGACGATCAGCCCAACAGAACACAGTAATATCGCAGTCATCGCCATATTCTTTGCCCCCAGAGCCATCGCTTCGATAACCGCCTTCAGACCCATTTTGTTAGGACTGAACCATGATGAAACCACCACAGCAACAATACTGATTCCGGCAGCATAAGTTGGGGTAAAACCATAAATGAGCAGAGCGATGAGAACCCCGATCGGAGCCAGAAACACCACCCCACCCTTTTTTAATACTGCGATGGCTGAAATCCGTTCATCATCCACCGCCGTCACAAAACTGCGCTTCGCCTCAATACGGACAAAGAAAGCCACCGTGGCAAAATAGAGAATAGCCGGGAGAATACTCACCAGCACGATGGTGTTATAGGAAATCTGGGTATAGGTGGCCATGATAAAAGCACCCGCACCCATAATCGGGGGCATTAACTGCCCGCCAGTGGATGCTGCAGCTTCAGTTCCTGCAGCAAATTTAGCCGGAAATCCGGCTTTCTTCATCAACGGAATCGTGATAACCCCGGTCGAAGCTGTATTGGCGACAGCAGAACCGGAGATTGTTCCCATCAGCCCGGAAGCCATAACGGCAACCAACCCGGGGCCACCGACAAAACGGCCAGCAACCGAGCGGGCCAGATCGATAACAAATTCCCCGGCACCAGAACGGAGTAAAAAAGCACCAAACAGGATAAACATAAAAACATAGGTGGAAGAGATTCGTGCAATCGTCCCGAACAGTGCATCATCCCCATAAATACTGCGAAATAAGATGGTTTCAGCGCTCAATCCGGCAAATTTAAATACCCCTGGAACCATTTTCCCCCACCATCCCACATAGGTCAGAGCGATAATGATCAAAACCGGGATAAACCAACCAGCCACCCGCCGGGTAAATTCCAGAGCACAGAGAATCAGAACAATCCCCACCACCCATTCCACCGGAGACAGGACAACCCCGCGAGCATAAATTGCATCTTCCATGGCAATCATGTAAACAGCGGACCCGGCAGCGGTCAATCCAAGCAGGATATCTGAAATCCGCCAAGGAATTGAGCCATTTCTTTTCAACGGGTAAAGCAGTGCCGCAATCAGGGCAAATCCGGCAAAATGTAAAGCATTCTGCCAAAGCGTTGGGAGAACAGCAATAACATTGAACCAGATATGCAAAAGCGATATTGCAACACCCAAGATCAGTAACGATATTTTTACCAGGGGGTGAACTTCGGGTTCCGATACAGTCATGGCAGGGATACTCCAAATAAAAAAACCTGAATAACAGATTCAGGTTGAAAGGTACGACCACCCATTCTATCCGGGTGGTCGCTGAAATATTTATTTATTTAGCCATCAAGCGGGAAGGAATTTTAATCCCAACTTCTTGATAGTACCTAGCGGCACCGGGGTGCAGAGGCATAGGCAATCCAGAAATTGCTTTTTCGATCGCCATTGCTTTGGTCGCACCATGGATTGCGTTCAAAAATGGTAGGTTCTCATAAACAGTCTTGGTAATCCGGTAGACAGCATCCTCGTCAACATCAGCTCGAACCGCAAGGAAGTTTGGTTGGGCAATGGTTCGAATTTCCTTTTTCTGGTTAGGATAGGTGTTGGCAGGGATCACATAACGGGTCCAAAGACCGAGACCACCATCAGCCTGTTTCATCTGTGCATCAGTAAAATCGAGAATCGCCATCTTGTC
>CAZGKZ010000228.1:0-2610 GCA_964526315.1 uncultured Geobacteraceae bacterium | reverse complement strand
TACGACATTATGGTGGAATCGGCAAAGATTCTGAAACAGTTTGAGGTTCCGTTTGAAATGATTGTTTCGAGTGCCCACCGAACCCCGGAGCGGACTCTTGAATATGTTCAGGGGGCGCATGGGCGGGGAATTAAAATATTAATTGCCGGAGCTGGGGCGGCTGCCCACTTGGCAGGGGTGGTGGCTGCTGAGACAATGTTGCCGGTGATTGCTGTCCCTATTGATGCAACCTCGATGCGTGGACTTGATGCGCTGCTGGCAATGGTGCAGATGCCGGCAGGAATCCCGGTCGCCACTATGGCGATTGGTGTTGCCGGATCACGCAATGCGGGAATTTTTGCCGCCAGAATGTTGGCAACAGCAGATCCTGAACTGGAGAAAAGACTTTTACAGTTCAAACAGGATATGGCAGCCGGGGTGGTTAAGAAATCGGCGTTAGTACAGAAAAAAATGGCTGATGATGGACTGATCTAGTCAAGTAATAAAGTGTATACAATATACAATTTTTGATTGACAGCTGCGATATGTTTGATTTAATTTGCTATTGGTTTTAAATACTCACATTTAGGGAGGAATTGCGGATGAAGAAGTTAATTGTACTGTTGATGGTTTTGGCTTTTGTTGGAACATCCTTTGTTGTCATGGCTCAAGACAAGGGACCTGCTTCCATCAAGATGGACAAGGCAAAAACTGGCGTGGTTACATTTGATCATGCCAAACACCAAGGTTTGACCGAGTGTAAAACCTGTCACCACACCGATGGTTTTGAAAAATGTGACAGCTGTCACGCCAAGAAAAAAGATGGTAAAAAGCCCAAGTATAAAGATGCCATGCATACAAACTGCAAGGGTTGCCATAAGGAAATGAAAAAAGGACCTACCAAGTGTAAAGGGTGTCACGTTAAATAACCCCCTTACATTGAAGTAAGTTAGAATGAAATGCCGGCCTGAATCTTTCAGACCGGCATTTTTTATAGGTATGGATGAGATGAAAGAGACTCTGAATACTCTATCAATCGGCAATCTTCAGATTCTACAGGGGGAGAGCGGTTATCGTTACTCTCTTGATCCAATTCTTTTGAGCCGATTTGTGCAGATAAAAAAAACCGCTAAAATTGTTGATTTGGGCGCGGGCTGCGGTATTTTACCATTATTACTGGCAAGGTTAAGCGCTGCGGAAGAATTGATCGGCATTGAGATCCAGTCAGAATTAGCAGAACGGGCGATGCGGAATGTTCAACTGAACAACCTTCAGGATCGTGTCCAGATTCTTCCAGGTGATATTCGTAATATCCGGAATCTTCTCCCTGTCAGTAGTGTTGATCTGGTGGTCAGTAATCCCCCATATCGTCCGCCCAGTAGCGGACGAATTGCTCCAGATAATGAGAGGGCTACTGCCCGTCATGAGCTCTCTGGTGGGCTGGTCGATTTTGTTGCTGCGGCAAAGTGGCTATTAAGAGCCGGTGGGAGGTTTGCTGTGATTTATCTGGCAGAACGTTTACCTGAGTTGATGATGGAGATGGTTGTTGCCGGGATCGAACCGAAACGGTTGCGAATGGTTCACTCACGGCAGGATGCGCCAGCAAAAATAGTTTTACTTGAGGGGTGCAAGGGGGGGCGTCCGGGATTGAAAGTTGAAAAGCCTCTGTATCTCTATAAAACTGACAGCGCAGGGCGGGATTATACAGAAGAGGTGTTGCAGATGTATGGGGGATTTCCGGGTTAGAATAAGTAGCTGTCTAGTTTCTCCGTTGTTTATCCAATTGTTTCTGTCGAATAAATAGTTTACGCATTTCATTTTTTAAGTCAGAATTTTTAACCGGGGAAAGTTCTTCTTCAATAGCTTCTTTTTCGGTAGTCGTCAGCTCTACTTTTGTCCATGGGGGTGGTTCAGGTGCCTGACGCTTCTTTATTGCTTTATAGGTTTGTGAGTTGCGAGACTGCCGCAGATAGATATCGGTGATCCCGGCACTGGGGATTTTTGCGCTGATTTTTTCCAGAATCTGTGGCTTCAGCATCTGTAATTGCTGCATCCAGACGGGATGGTCGACCTGTACCTCCAGAACCCCTTTGCGCAATCGCAGCGGTCTGGCCCGCGCTGCAATCTGTTCTCCAACTAACTGATCCCAAACCAGCCAAGCCTGATGCCGGGTGATCTGCTCGCCGAACCCTGGCTGGCCGAGTATCTGCTTCAGCAGGGAACTGACACGCTCTGCCCTTTTCATCGGGGCTCGTTCATTCCTTTTCATGCGGTTCTTTTTCTCCGTAGTCTTGATCCCAGAATCTGCCCTGCCACCGCACAACCCAGAGTGAAGGGAATCCAGTACCAACTGAACCCGAGGGTAATCCGAAGGACGATAATGAAAGGGATCGAGGCATGAATAAGGAGAAACCAGAGGGGGGAAAATTTACGGGTGGTTTCACGAATATAGCCCAGTGGCAGGTTGCTACAAAAAGAAAAAAGCAGAAGAAGGGCAAGGGGTAGAATCTGGTTCGATTGCAAGTTATTTTCCTTGGTTTAAGTAGGGGTAAGTTTGAAAATTTCGTCATTTTACTCTCTGCGTGGACTGACTGTCAATTTTCCTTGTTCCTGAATAGCGCTTGCATGGCA
>CAZGKZ010000227.1:0-2614 GCA_964526315.1 uncultured Geobacteraceae bacterium | reverse complement strand
GTCTGGTTTGATCAAATATGTGTGACCCGGCAATCTGCATAAAAAACAACCTCAGGTGAAATTTGAACCGTTAGAATGTGTTCATTCTTAACTATAGAGAAAAACGGGATTTTTTACAAGAGTAAGATAGTAGTTACTCTTCAATATGTTCTTTGGCTGTTCTAAGGGCAAGCTGTTTATCTTTGGTCACCAATCTCCACATCATTTCCGTAGAATGAGCCCCCGCACTCTTGTCCTGTCCAGTACAATAGTACCAATGACCATAGCGGACAACACTCGAAAACGGATGGTTTTTATCGCAAAGAATTCCACACTGGTTGATCTCCTCAAAAAACACCATCTCGTCTGGTTCGACATCGTAGGTCAGATCGACCGGGAGCTCAATCTGTGAAATATCACCTTTCTCTTCCGTTTGCTGGTCAAGCCAGTTTGATACGTTCATGAGTATTTCTTTCTTCGTGGCCGAATCATATTATTTGCCAATCGATCTCCAAAGTCACTGACTTATCATTTGAGGATATTAATAGCAAGAGATTTAGATTGGTCAAGGTGGTTTTGCTATGAGGCTGTAGGATGTCACGGTTGGTTGCCATTCTCTCCAGCTTTGAGCCAAAGTTAATCTTGCAATTTTTATGACTCTGGTTATAACTGATAAATCGATCCACTATGGTATATTCAGTTTTTCCGTTGCGGATTTGTGACACCATTATGGGACAAACGACCGCTGTAAACCCCAACTTGTTGGAAAATTTAAATGGAATTTTTATATACCCCGGTATTTGTCAATATTACCTGGATTGCTTCAGCTTTTCTGTTTGGTTTTGCGGTAAGGCAAGTTGGTCTGCCGCCGATGATCGGTTTTTTAGGGGCGGGTTTTGCTCTCCATTTTCTTGGGATTACCGAAGGTGATCTTGCCCTTGACTCAATTGCTGATATGGGTGTCATGCTCCTGCTTTTTACCATTGGTCTGAAACTTGATCTCAGAAGTTTAGCCAAGCCTGAAATATGGGCCGGTACGACCATCCATATGCTCTTATCGGTCGTTTTCTTTGGTGCTGTCGTTATGGGTTTCAGTACCTTGGGACTGGCTACATTTGCAGGGATGACGCTCTACCAGGCCGCATTGGTGGGCTTTGCTTTAAGTTTTTCAAGTACAATTTTTGCGATCAAGACTTTAGAAGATAGAGGTGAATTGAATTCTGATCACGCCAATGTCGCCATTGGTGTACTGATTATGCAGGACATCATTGCGGTCATCTTTATCACCATGTCCAAAGGGCAATTCCCCTCTATCTGGGCCCTGGGAATACCACTTTTTCTGTTTGCCATAAGACCGATCCTGATGTTTTTTATTGACCGTGCCGGACATGGGGAAATGCTCACTCTGGCCGGATTTTTTACCGCCCTGGTTATTGGTGCTACCGGTTTTCACCTGCTTGGTATGAAGGCTGATTTGGGGGCACTTGTTATGGGCGTCCTAGTCAGTTCACATCCCCGAGCATCGGAATTGGGAAGATCGCTCTACAGTTTTAAAGATATGTTTCTGGTTGGCTTTTTCTTTCAGATCGGTCTGGTCGCGCTGCCGGATCTCTCCCATGTTTTTATCGCTTTAGCCTTTGTGGCCATCATGCTGGTTAAATCCGGTTTGTTCTTCGCTATTTTTACTCGCTTTGGTCTACGAGCCAGAACATCATTTATGGCCACTATAAGTCTTTCGAACTATTCAGAATTTGGACTTATTGTTGCTGCGCTAGCTGCAAAAAATGGCTGGCTTAGCAATGACTGGCTGCTGATACTCTCTCTGGCGTTGACCTTTTCTTTTATTTTAGCTTCTATAATCAATTCCCATACCAACACAATTTTCGAACGTTTCAGCTCTATTTTTAAATGCTTTGAGAGTGAGACAACAGAGCAGCGGGCCGAAATAGATCTCGGAAAAGCTTCAATGATTGTTCTGGGGTTGGGCAGAATTGGTATCGTGACTTATGACTCAATGCGTAAAAAATTTGGTGATGATCAGGTCGTGGGTATTGACCATGATAGTAGTCTGGTCGAAGAACTGGTTGAGAGCGGTCGTAAAATTGTTTTCGCCGAAGCCTCCGACCAGGAGTTCTGGGCTCAGATTAAACTCGACAATATCAGCCTAGTTATGTTCGCCATACCAAATATGACGACCTGCCTATCTTCTATAGAACAGCTCTCAGAAACGAACTTCAAGGGTCGGATTACCGCAGTCGCAAAATATGATGATGAAGTTGAGGCATTGCTCAAGGCCGGGGCCGATTCGGCCTATAATATTTATGCCGAAGCTGGTTCTGGGTATGCAGATCATGTCTGCCAGAACTCATAATACCTATTGGGTCAGGACCGTGCTTTATCTGAAAAAAGGGAAGCTTTTAGAATATGCAAAGACAACTCGATACAACTATCTGCCCGCTTTGTCATCAAAGTAACGACTGCATGATGCATACAAGTGACCGCTGTTGGTGCATGGACGTCACAGTTCCGCAGGGATTGATTGATCTGGTTCCTCCGGAACTGCAGCGTCAGGCGTGTATCTGTCGTTCGTGTATTGAAAAATACAATGAAAGTCCGGCAGATTTTGCGGTAAACA
>CAZGKZ010000226.1:0-2626 GCA_964526315.1 uncultured Geobacteraceae bacterium | reverse complement strand
TGGTTCATGTGTGGCTGCATGCTGCTGACCATCTGGCGGGTCAGACGTTATGACAAAACCCATTTCTTTGATCTCAACAAAACCTGTGGCGCCGAAGGAGCCCCCCAACTGCTTCGACTGGGGCTGCCAATTGGACTGTCCCTGCTGGTCGAAGCCAGTATTTTCGCCCTGATTGCCCTGTTTTTATCCCCACTGGGGGCGCTGACTGTTGCTTCACATCAGATCACCCTGAATTATTCATCGATGATTTTCATGATCCCACTGAGCCTTGCCAGTGCCATCACGATTCGGGTTGGTCATGCTATCGGCCAGCAACGCTATGATAGGGCCCGCCTTTCAAGCAAAGCCGGACTACTGCTAAACTCTGCGATTGCAATTGTCACTGCAACATTAACCTTGCTCTTTGCCGAACAAATTGCCGGGATCTATACCCAGAACCCGCAGGTCATTATGATCGCCGTTGGCCTTCTCTACCTGAACGCATTATATCAGGTGTCGGATGCCTTTCAGATCGGTGCAGCAGCAGCTTTGCGTGGCTACAAAGATTCCCGTGTGCCGCTGGTGATGGTTATAATTTCCTACTGGATTATCGGCCTGCCTCTCGGTTACAGCCTGGCGCTGACAAACTTCTGGGGAGCACCACTTGGAGCAAAAGGGTTCTGGATCAGCCTGATTATCGGTCTCAGTGTTGCGGCACTGCTGCTGGGTACCCGCCTATACAGAGTTTCCCATAAAAATCCCCCTCTTCATGTTGATTAATAGCCGTTACCGGGTATAATTTGTTGTCGTTTATAGATTCTGATCGATCTCGATCAGAAAATCCCAAATGGAAATAACCCATGAAATACGATTTTGATTTTTCCAACATGCCGGCATATGTCCTGGTCAAGACGGGAGAGTTTGCTGTTGTTGAGGATTTTTATCGGCTCCTGAAAAATCTTGCCGCATCATCCAGATGGGTCAAAGGGGCAGGTTTAATCATTGACCATCAGTCTCTGGATCTGAAGAAAATGACCTTTGCCGATGTCAAAATGATCCAGTCCATTGTTGAATTCAACAGCAAAAAACTCGGCGGGGGTAAATGTGCCTTTATCATCAAGGGGAACAGTGATGCTCTCAGTGCTGGATTATCCAAATTGTCAGAATCTGAACTAACCAGTCCCATCAAGTTTTTTTCTGCACTCTCACCCGCAAAAGAGTGGATTTCCAGCCCCCTCACATGACGTTAATTGCTCTGTCCGTTCAATGAAATTAACCCCGCTTTTTCTACCTTGATCTTCGGCATAAAACCACCGACATCCAGATAGGCCGTCAGATTAAATCTGAACTGATCACGTGGTTGGTTCAACAAGTCAGTAAACAGGCTGATGGTATTGAAAAGGTCGGGTTGTACCTGCAAGACAACATCCCCTTCACCGTACGCTTCAATGATCGGCAACTGATTTGAAACACCGCTGAGCACCCGATGCCCTTCCAGATCAACATGGTAGCTGATCCCTTCAAGCTCTAACGCCATCCGATTAGGATTAATCACATGAAGACCAATTTCAAACATCGGAATTACACCCTGCCCTGGTAGGGCTTGGAAACTGGTAACACTGACTGTCGGGGTCTCAAAACTCGGTGAAAACTGTGCACAACCAGAGAGAGTAAACACCACGAGAAGCAGCACAAAAAGTCTGTATTTCATAAGAACCTCTATAATGAATTCAGTGAGTATAGATCCGACGTAACCGCAGCTCTAACCGCCCCGCCAGCCACGAG
This sequence comes from uncultured Geobacteraceae bacterium, assembly GCA_964526315.1. Taxonomy (GTDB): domain Bacteria; phylum Desulfobacterota; class Desulfuromonadia; order Desulfuromonadales; family Geopsychrobacteraceae; genus Desulfuromusa. The sequence continues at coordinate 862 of CAZGKZ010000226.1, read as the reverse complement.
CAGCTGTAAGTGAGGAGAAAGTAAAGAATCGTCACACTGATCCAAACTTCAAAAGTCAGGTAGGTTGCCGCCATCAGCTCCATCCCCTGAAATGTCAGTTCCTGAATCGAAATCACCGAAACGATCGCTGAATCCTTGATTGTTGAGATTGCCTGCCCGGTCAGCGGTGGGATCATCTGCTGAAAGGCCTGAGGTAACACGATGTAGCGCAACAACTGCCAGCGTCTCATCCCCAGAGCTCTGCCAGCTTCCCATTGGCCGGATTCAATATTATTGATCCCGGCGCGGACAATTTCACCGATATAAGCCCCTTCAAATAGAGCGAGGGTCATGACTGCGGCCAGAAATGCTTCCAGCTGATCGACCGGAGCCACGGATAAGGTCAGTAAGCGTTGCAGCCATTCAGGGGCAGTGGAAAGTCGTTCACCGAGGCTGAGAAGGGGGAGAATCTGATCACTGATAAAAAAGTAGAAAATAAAAATCAGCACCAACGGCGGTAGATTGCGCAGCAGGGTTACATAGGTTCCGCCGACCAGCCGGTTAAACAGGTGAAGGCTGGTGCGTAACAGGCCAGCAAGTAACCCGAAGGGGAGTGCCAGTAGTAGACTCCAGAAACTCAGCCGGATAGTCGTCAGCAACCCCTGCAACAGCAGGTTGGGGACCCACCCTGCTTCAGGGTCATGGCGGACCAGATACTGGGGGATAACCTGCCAGTTCCATTGGTACTCGAGCCCGGCATTGATCCGGTAACCGAGATATCCAATGGCTATAAACAACAGGGAGAGCAAAATAATATCAAGCCGTCCCCAGCGTGATGGTTGCTGTGGTAACAAAAGTTAAACTCCCGACCTATTGAATCTGA
>CAZGKZ010000225.1:0-2627 GCA_964526315.1 uncultured Geobacteraceae bacterium | reverse complement strand
GGAAGATTTTCAATTGTCTCTTCAAGCTGTTTACGGATCGTGTGACTGTCTGCTTCAAGTAACAGTTGCTGGAGGAGCTTTTGCGCTGCATCCGTATCAATCCGGTTGATTAAATGTTTGAGCCTGGGGATGTAAGGAGCTGAGAGAGAAAATTCATGGATTCCCAGACCAATCAAGGCTAACAGGCAGACCGGATCAGTTGCCATCTCGCCACAGACACAGAGTTCAACATTGTTTTTGCTGGTGACTTGTGCCAGGTAATCGAGGGAAAGCAGGACCGCCGGGTGAAGTGGGTCGTAGTAACTTTCGACCAGTGGGTTGGAACGATCTGCAGCGAGAAGGTATTGAATCAGGTCATTGGTTCCCAGAGCAAAAAAATCAACCTCTTTGGCCAGATGTGGTGCAAGTTGAACGGCTGCCGGAACTTCAATCATCGCCCCGAGGGGGACATCTTCGGCAAAGGGAATCTGGTGACTCCGCAGATTTGCCATTGCATCCTGAACAATGTTTTTACAGCTCCGAATCTCCTCCATATTTGAAATCATCGGGAACAGGAGACGGATTGGTCCGTGCCGGGCCGCCATCAGGATGGCTTCAATCTGGGTTTGAAAGTACTCCCGATTATCCAGACTGATCCGGACAGAGCGCCACCCCATAAACGGGTTATCTTCTTTCGGTTGTTTGAAATAGGGGAGGGTTTTGTCCCCACCGATGTCAAGTGTTCTGATTGTGACCGGGTCTCCGGAAAATTCTTCAACCACTTTTTTATAAAGTTGGTATTGATCCTCACGATCGGGGAAGTTACTTCGAGCCATGTAAGGGAACTCAGTCCGGTACAAACCGACCCCTTCTGCACCGTTACTCCTTGCGACACCAACATCACTGACCAGTCCAATATTGGCCCGCAGGTGGATCCTCTGCCCATTTCTGGTTGTTGCCGGAATATCGCGAAGACCACTGAGCCGTTCTTTTTCCAGCAGTCGTTCTTGCTGTAGCCGGTCATACTCTTCAACAATTGTCTTGGCAGGGTTTTGATAGACACAACTGGAATTGGTATCCAGAATCAAGTTGGCATCGGGTTCGATTTTAGATGCAGCGCCCTTAACCCCGATCAATGCCGGAATGCCGAGGGCTTTAGCCATGATGACCGAGTGTGAATTGGCCTCATTGGACTCAATGACAATGCCCATTATCATATCATGGTCGAGAATTGCCATATCGGATGGTAGTAATCTTTTTGCCACCAGAATTCCGCTATGTTTCAGGTGTAACCCCTCGCTATCTTTCCCTACCAGATTGGCGAGTAAGCGCCGGCCAATATCTTCCATATCAGCGGCACGTTCGCGTAAATAGGGATCCTCCATTTTATTGAAAGCTTCCAGATAGCCATGGATCACTTTCTTCAAGGCATAGGGGGCACTGTGCCGTTCTTCAATCAGCTGATGAAGCCGCTCAATAAAACCACGGTCTTCAAGAATCATCAGGTGGGTGTGGAAGATTGCCGCATCTTCCTGGGTCAGTTGCTCTGCAACCCTTTTCTCCAGATAGAGGGTTTGGATTCGGGTTTTTCGTAACGCCTCATCCAGCCGTTGCAGTTCTGCCGGGGTATCAATATTACTCTCGTCGAAAACATCGGCAAAGCCAAACTGTTGATCGATGATATTGGCTGGTCCACTGACGACTCCCGGATAGGCAGTCTGTCCGCGTAATACCAGACTCCTTTGACCATCCAGTTCTGTAGCTTCAGTTGTCTGTGGTGTTATGTCCGGATCTGGCAGGGCATAACTATCGATAGCATCAAGAAGTTTTGCATTGACGACTATCGATGCGACCTGAAAGGCGATAGTTGTCAGAGTCGCTAATTCATCAGCACTGAAAATATGCGGTTCTCTGGTCTGAATAACCAGAACTCCTATTGATTGACTGCGGTCAAAAAGTGGAATACCGACAAAAGTGTGAAAATGTTCCTCGCCGGTTGCAGCAAAGAAGCGATAATCGGGATGGTTCTGTGGCTCTTCAATGGAGAGAATTTGCTGTTCTGCAGCGACTTTACCGGTCAATCCTTCACCTATTTTCATTTTGACTTGACCAATTGCGGCTTGATCCAGCCCATAGGTTGCTTGCAGGGTCAGTGTCTGCTGGTCATCTTCGAGAAAATAGAGCGAACAAACATCAGAGTTGGCCCGTTGGGCGACCAGATCAACAATATTCTTGATCGTTTCATCAAGGTCGTGGGATTGAAGAATCAAGGCGCTGATGTCTTGTAGTGTGCTCAAGCCCAGATTGTGATCGGATTTTGTTCTGTTTTTAGGTGTCATAGCCACAACTGTGAATCAGTATGAACTTAAATAATCAATATTTACCCATGTTAACGTAATTGGGTGGAGTTTGTGAATGAATAAAAGAGGGGAGAGTTATTTTTGCAGGAGAAATTGTCCAACCTGCTCACTATGATAACAGGCGACCTGGTGCTTGTTGCCTATTTCAAGCAGTTCAGGTTCCTGTTGCTGGCAGCGAGCATCTGCATAGGGGCAGCGGGGGTGGAAATAACAACCGCTTGGTGGATTAACCGGGGAAGGGATTTCCCCCTTCAGGGCCGTCGGGCGAGGTTGATCCGGATCTGGAAC
>CAZGKZ010000224.1:0-2646 GCA_964526315.1 uncultured Geobacteraceae bacterium | reverse complement strand
GCGGTCAACGAAAAACTCACCGAAGTGGGAGCATTACTGTATGAGAGTTCGGTTGAGCATAGTTATCCCCATTGCTGGCGCTGTAAAAAACCAATTATCTTTCGGGCCACCGAGCAATGGTTTATCAGCATGGAGAAGAATGATCTGCGGACAAAAGCGCTACAGGAGATTGAGCGGGTAGAGTGGATTCCAAGCTGGGGACGCAACCGCATCTACAATATGATTGAGGCCCGCCCTGACTGGTGTATCAGCCGGCAACGGAGCTGGGGGGTACCAATCACCATAGTTTACTGTGAGAAGTGTGGTGAGGCTTTGGATGATGGCAAGGTGATGCACTACATTGCCGATCAATTTGAGGCAACTGGCAGTGATATCTGGTTTGAAAAAGATGCCAGTGAGCTACTTCCACCGGGGACAGTTTGTCCCGATTGTGGCCATGACAAGTTTACCAAAGAGACCGATATTCTGGATGTCTGGTTTGATTCCGGGGTATCTCATGCTGCCGTCTGCGAGCAGCGCGACTATCTGCAGAGTCCCGCAGATCTCTATCTGGAAGGATCTGATCAGCATCGCGGCTGGTTCCATTCGAGCTTGTTGGAATCGGTCGGAACCCGGGATCGTGCCCCCTACAAAGCAGTTTTAACCCACGGCTTTGTCCTGGATAAGGATGGCCGGCCGATGTCAAAATCAATGGGGAATATCATCGCCCCAGAAGAAATTATCCGTAAATATGGAGCAGAAATTATCCGCTTGTGGGTTGCCGCTACTGACTATCGTGATGATATCCGGCTCAGTCAGGAAACCTTGCAGCGATTGTCCGATGCCTACCGGCGGATTCGCAATACTGCCCGCTACCTCCTCAGCAATCTGGAAGGTTTTAACCCGGCGACCGATATGGTTGCCGATGAGGAACTCTTAGAGCTGGATCGCTGGGCATTATCCCGCTTGAGTCGTTTGGTGGAGAAGGTTGCTGATGCCTACAATAAATATGAGTTTCATGTCATTTACCATGCAGTCCACACCTATTGTGGCGTTGATCTGAGTGCTTTCTATCTGGATATTCTCAAGGATCGTCTCTACACCAGCCCCAAGCAGAGTACCGATTACCGGAGTGCCCGTTCAACAATGTATCAGATTGTCGATGCTCTGACCCGGATGCTTGCCCCGGTATTAACCTTCACCGCTGATGAAATCTGGCAACGCCTACCAGGTGAAAGGGAAGCCAGTGTTCACCTTGCAGGGTTCCCGCAACACAATTCACACTATCAGGATTCTCAACTGGAAGAGCGGTATGAACAATTACAAAAGGTTCGCTCTGAAGTCTCCAAACAGCTGGAAAATGCTCGCGCTGATAAGCAGTTGGGGCAATCCCTGGAAGCAAAAGTTCTGCTTGATGTCCCGGCCAGTTACCAGCCGTTGATGACAGAATATCTGGATCTTCTGCCGACTTACTTTATTGTTTCACAGGTAGAACTGACAACTGACCTTCCGGCAGCGGTGGAAGCAGAAAATATCCCCGGATTGAAACTACAGATTCTCCCGGCAGAGGGAGAGAAGTGTGAACGGTGTTGGAACTACGCCACCAGTGTTGGTCAGGACAGCGAGCACCCAACGATCTGTGCCCGCTGTGTGGCCGCTTTAGCCGCAGCTTAGTATGAAAAAATATCGGATTTTTACTTTCACTGCTGGCATCAGTCTGCTGCTGGATCAGTGGAGTAAAATCTACATTGATAACCATTTTGAACTCTCACAATCAAAACGGATTATCACAAATTTTTTCCATCTGACCTACGTACGCAACCCGGGTGCAGCATTTGGAATCTTTGCTGACAATGCGATCCGGGTTCCCTTTTTTATTACCATTTCATCTGTTGCAACCCTGGCAATTCTCTGGTACGTCCGGAGGGTTGCTAAGGAAAAACACTGGCAACTGCTGGCGTTAGGATTGATTCTCAGTGGGGCATTAGGCAACTTGATCGACCGGATCCGCCTTGGGGAAGTGATCGATTTTATCGATGTCCACTGGTATAATTACCACTGGCCAGCATTCAATATTGCCGACAGTGCCATCTGTGTCGGGGTAACAATCATGTTGATTTGCTCCTGGCATGAGGAACGACAGAGAAAGCGGCAAGAAACTCTGACCTGAGAAAAAATGACAACATCCCGCTATCCGATCCCTGCTGCAACATTCCGTTGCGAAATTGAAGTGAAACACAGCCGCTTCATCGCAACAATTGAACCCACCGATACTCCTGATGCGGCCCTCTCTTTTATCTCCCGGATTAAACAGGAATTTCCTGATGCAACACATAATTGCTGGGCATATCTGATTGGTCCTCCTGGCAGTACCGATCGGATCGGTCTCAGTGATGATGGGGAGCCCCACGGTGTTGCCGGAAAGCCGATGCTGACAACAATCCAACATGGTGGTATTGGTGATATTACCGCGGTAGTGACACGCTATTTTGGTGGCACTAAGCTTGGTATGGGGGGGATGGTTAAAGCTTATACCCAAGCGGTGAAAACCGCTCTTGAACAATTGACGGTCACAGAAAAAATCAGCTGGATTGAACTCTCGATCAAGATTGGTTATCCTCTGCTGGACAATATCGAGCGACTCCTCCCTGAATTTGAAGTTGAGTT
>CAZGKZ010000223.1:0-2653 GCA_964526315.1 uncultured Geobacteraceae bacterium | reverse complement strand
CTCTCCAGATGGGCAGGTGCACCACTCCAGGAGATCAGCATTAACGATGCCCAAACCAGACTAATGAGTAAAATCAGCAAACGAAACATGGCGCGGAAAGTAGCAGAAGTTTTTACTTTAATCAACCACAGATAAGCGAATGTGAATAATAGATAAATGTTCGATCTCAACAGTCTCAACCCACAACAACGTAAAGCCGTTACCCATAAAAATGGGCCACTGCTCCTCTTAGCTGGAGCAGGATCGGGCAAAACCCGGGTCATCACCTGCCGGATCGTCCATCTGCTTCAGCAGGGGGTCAGTGCAGAGCAGATTCTTGCTGTCACCTTTACCAACAAGGCGGCAAAAGAGATGCGGGAACGGGTTCAGGAGATGGTTGGCAACCGGGCGACAAAAGGGATGACAATTGCGACATTCCACTCTCTTGGTGTCAGGATTCTCAAATCCAACATCGATCGCCTCGGCTTCAAGAAAAATTTCTCCATCTATGCTGCTACCGACCAACAACGACTGATCCGTGATTTGTTGCGTGATCTTGGCACAAAGAACAGTGCCAACGATGCCGACCAGGTTCTGTGGCGGATCAGCTCTGCCAAAAACCATCTGATTTCGGCAGATCAGTACCAACCCAGTGATCGTGATCCGGTTTCTACTCTGGTTGCAACAATTTACCCCCGTTACCAACAGTCACTAAAAGCCTTTAATGCGGTCGATTTTGATGATCTGCTGCTATTTTCGGTGCAACTGCTGCAACAGTACCCGGATCTGCAAGACCATTACTGCCAACGCTTTCAGTATCAGATGGTCGACGAATATCAGGATACCAACCCGGTTCAATATCGTCTATTGAAGTTACTGGCAAAACACCATAGTAATCTCTGTGTGGTTGGCGATGATGATCAGTCGATCTATGCTTTTCGTGGTGCGGACGTTGCCAATATTCTCGATTTTGAAATAGATTTTCCCGATACTAAAGTGATCAAACTGGAACAGAATTACCGTTCAACCGGAAATATTCTTGCCGCAGCCAATGCAATCATAAAAAATAATCAGCAGCGCAAAGAGAAAGTTCTCTGGACCGATTCTGGGGCTGGTAGCAAACTTGAATATAGCCTCTGTGAAGATGGTGAGGATGAAGCCCGGCAGGTGATGGAGTTGATTCACACCGAGAAATATCGGGGTAAACTTGCCTATGGTGATTTTGCCATTCTCTACCGGACCAACAGCCAGTCACGGGCTTTTGAAGAGCAGCTACGCTATGAAAACATCCCTTACGTTCTGATCGGTGGGCAACAGTTTTTTGATCGCAAAGAGATCAAAGATGCCATCGCTTATCTGAAAGTGATTCAGAATCCGGTCGATGAAGTCAATCTGCTGCGCATCCTTAATTATCCCAAACGGGGGATCGGTACCGGAAGTATCGATCGGATTATCCGTCATTCTGCCGCGCAGAAAATCTCTCTGTGGAAAGTTCTACAGCAGGTCAATCAGGTTGCGGAAATCAATGATCGCACCGCCATCGCTTGCAGCCAGTTTGTTGAGCTGATCCAGCGCTATCAAAAACGCTTTAAGCAACCTCTCCGTTTACAGGAGACATTACTGGAGATGTTCACTGAACTGAAATTGGCCGATGAGATCTACCGTCAGGAAAAAGATCCGCAAATCGCACAACGGAGAGTCGCCAACCAGGATGAGCTATTGAACAGCATGGCAACCTATCTGGAACGGACACCCCACCCCGATCTAGCCGGTTTTCTGGACCGGGTATCGCTATATGATGATGCTCCGCAAAAAAATGATAAAGAGAGTAAACTGGCACTTGATGCCGTCACCTTGATGAGTTTACATTCAAGTAAGGGATTGGAGTTCCCGGTGGTCTTTCTGACCGGACTGGAAGAAGGATTTCTCCCCCATAAAAAATCGATTTACGAAACCTTTGATATCGACGAGGAACGTCGCCTCTGCTACGTTGGTATCACCCGAGCACGACAACAGTTATTTCTTTCCGGAGCACAGCAGCGGCGCAAATACGGCAAGTTGGAACAACGGGAACCAAGTCGTTTTTTGAGCGAGATTCCAGAGGATCTGCTGCAAAAATCGGTTGGGGAACCATCTCGTAAAACCACACCGGAAGAAGAAGCCGCCAGTGCCAGTAGTTTTTTTGATAATATCGGTCAGATGTTTCAAGATTAAACCATTTCATACAAGGAGAATTTTTTATGGCAATGATTGATGTCACATTCCCGGGGGGATCGCTGGTGACAGCAAATTTTGGCAAGTTTGAGGTTGCAACAGATCAACCGATTGAAGATGGTGGAAACGACAGCGCTCCGGAACCCTATATGCTCTTTCTCTCTTCGATTGTCACCTGTGCCGGGTTCTACGTGATCCGCTTCTGCCAGCAACGCAAACTGTCTACAGAAGGGATGACCATGACCCTGGACATTGAACGCAATCCGGAAATGCGTCGTCTGGAGAAAGTGAAAATGGCCATCCAACTGCCTGAAGGCTTTCCGGAAAAGTACAAAAAAGCCGTTATCCGCGCTGCCGGAATGTGTTCAGTCAAAAAGGCAATTGCAAACCCACCGGAATTTGAGGTGATTACTGAATAAATTCAAGATAAGGGGTATTGTTGATTTGGTGCTCAACTAAA
>CAZGKZ010000222.1:0-2675 GCA_964526315.1 uncultured Geobacteraceae bacterium | reverse complement strand
GGACTGCCAATAAAATAACCGACAAAAGTGTGTTGTGGGTTTTCAAAGAGTTCCTGTGGGGTGCCGATCTGGAGGACCTCCCCTTCATTCATAACGACGACTTTTTCGGCAAAGGTGAGGGCTTCCAGTTGATCGTGGGTGACGTAAACCATAGTGAGCTTAAATTTGGCATGGATCTGTTTCAATTTGCGCCGTAGTAACAATTTAAGGTGCGGATCAATGACAGTGAGGGGTTCGTCAAACAGAATAGCGGCAACATCACTTCGAACCAGACCCCGCCCCAGAGAAATTTTTTGTTTGGCATCGGCACTTAAATTGGCGGCCCGTTTCTGTAGTACATCCTGTAGCTCCAGCATCTCCGCTATCTCTTTAACCCGTTCGCGGATATCCGCTTCTGGTTGGTTGCGGTTGCGTAGCGGAAAGGCCAGGTTGTCAAAGACACTCATCGTATCGTAGATGACCGGAAACTGGAAAACCTGGGCAATATTTCGTTCTTGAGGAAGCATGTCGGTGACATCTTTTCCATCAAACAGAACTTGTCCCTCGGACGGTTTAAGTAGCCCTGAAATAATATTCAGCAGGGTTGTTTTGCCGCATCCTGAGGGTCCCAGTAAGGCATAAGCACTTCCATCTTCCCAAATGTGGTCGGTTTTCCGCAGGGCGTAGTCCTCCGGTTTGACCGGCTTGGCAAGGTAGGAGTGGGCAAGGTTTTTTAAATCTATTCGAGCCATTTATAAGTTCCTCAGGTCAGTTCTACTGAAGTATTTTCCGGTGAAGCAACCAGGTGTCCATCCAGGTCAAAGAGATACAGGTGTGCTGGATTAACATAAACCTGAACTTGTTCATCAATCTGATAGCTGTGGATCCCCTGTCTCTGGCTGATCCAGGTTCCTCCCTGATGATCAAGGTGAACATAAGTTTCGGATCCGCTGATTTCAGCAAGATTGACCTGCATGGTGAATTCAAGTTCTTCCGCCGATATCTGTTCCAGTTGCAAATGGCTTGGTCGTATGCCGAATTGATAGTTTCCCGGTGACACAGTGCGAAGATGTGCTGGCAGGGGAACTTCTTCAGCTCCTTCCAGTTGCATCTGCTTATCGGTGACTTTTCCATTAACAAAGTTCATTGCCGGATCGCTGAATGCCTGGGCAATTCGGGTGGTTTGTGGATGCTGATAAACTTCGACTGTTGCACCAAACTGTTCGAGTTGCCCTTCATGAAGAACGGCAGTGTTCCCTCCCAGAGTCAGTGCTTCGAGGGGCTCTGTTGTCGCGTAGATAACAATTGATTTGCGTCTTTTAAAGATCTCCCGCATTTCGGTTCGAAGTTGTTCGCGCAATTTGTAATCAAGATTGACCAATGGCTCATCCAGCAGAAGGAGTTCAGCATCTTTAACCAATGCGCGGGCAATGGCGGTTCGCTGCTGCTGCCCTCCGGAGAGCTCTGCCGGTAGCCGGTCAAGCAGATTGTCAATATGGAGCATTTCGCTGACTTCATGGACTTTGCGATCAATCTCTTTTGGATCGACTTTGGCTAAAAGCAAAGGAGAGGCAATGTTTTTATAAACATTCATCGAGGGATAGTTAATAAACTGCTGGTAGACCATTGCGACATCACGTTTACGGACAGAAACACCGGTCAAGTCACGCTCATCCATCAGAATCCGTCCACTGGTCGGTCGATCCAGACCTGCCATCAGTCGCATTAAGCTGGTTTTCCCGGACAAGGTACGACCGAGGAGGATATTGAAGGTTCCCGGTTCCAGGCGGAGGGAGATGTCCCGGAGATGAGATTCCTTTCCAACCAGCTTCGTTACATTTTCAATAACCATTGCCATGCAAAAATTTACCTCGGTTAAATAACCTCTTTTGGTTATGTCAGATTGAAGGTGCTTTTATCCACAGTGTGGAGTGCGATCCCTTTTTCAGCGAGAATATCTACAATATGCTCAGGAGGTTGTCGGTCAGTAAAAAGAGCGTCTATCTGGGAAATGCTGCCAAGGCGAACCATCGCACAGCGCTCAAATTTACTGTGATCCGCAGCCAGAAAAATCTGCCTGGAATTTTCAATAATGGCCTGGGCGACCCGGACTTCGTGGTAATCAAAATCCAGCAGAGTTCCGTCAGTATCTATACTTGAAATTCCAATAATGCCAAAATCAACTTTAAATTGACGAATAAAGTCGATGGTGGCTTCACCGGTGATTCCACCATCCCGTTGCCGGACGACACCACCTGCTATAATAATTTCAAAACTGGGGTTGCTGCGCAGGATCGCCGCAACATTTAAATTGTTGGTGATGATTCTTAGCTCGGTATGATTGAGCAGGGCTTTGGCAATCTCTTCGGTTGTCGTACCGATGTTGATAAAGACCGAGGCGCGATCAGGGATATGATCTGCAGTCATTTTTGCAATCTGTTGCTTTTCTTCCAGATTCATCACTTGACGAGCCGCATACTCGACATTTTCGACACTTGAAGAGAGGCCGGCGCCACCATGATAGCGGGTGAGCAGTTGTTGATCGCACAGGGAATTGATGTCGCGGCGGATTGTTTGTGAGGTGACGGAAAAATTTTGTGACAGGGTTTCGATAGAAACAAAACCCTGCTGTTGGACCAGAGAGAGAATTTCCTGTTGCCGCTGATTCATTTTTAATCCAGCATTCTTAAAATATA
>CAZGKZ010000221.1:0-2678 GCA_964526315.1 uncultured Geobacteraceae bacterium | reverse complement strand
AAAAGTGAATTTCAGCAACTCGATATTGTTGAAACCCTTGAATTCGGCCGGATGATGCTCCTTGATGGGCTGGTGATGGTGACAGAACGTGATGAGTTCATCTATCACGATATGATCGTCCACCCGGCACTGTTTACCCATCCCCAACCCCAAAAAGTTCTGGTGATCGGTGGTGGTGATGGCGGCAGCATCCGGGAGATCATGAAACACCCGGAAGTGGAACTTGCGGTCCTCTGCGAAATCGACCGACTGGTGATTGAAAAATCTATCGAGTTTCTCCCCTCGATGGCTTCTGAAATCGATGGAAACAATCCCCGGGTCAAATTGCACGTGGATGACGGACTCGCCTACATCCGTGCCCATCAAAATGAATTTGATATTATTCTGGTCGATTCAACCGACCCGATTGGTCCTGCGGTTGGATTATTTGAAGAGAGCTTCTACCAATTGGTTTCTGCTGCATTAAAGGATGATGGGATCATGATCGCCCAGAGTGAATCACCCTTTTACCACGCTGAAATTCAAAGAAACATGTACCGGAATATCCGGGCAGCTTTTCCCATCGTTGAAATGTATCAAGCTTTTATTCCAACCTACCCCAGTGGCTTCTGGAGTTTTGCTTTCGGTAGTAAAAAATACCACCCGATCACCAATTTCGATCATGATCGAGCGGCGCGAAGAAAATTTCACAGTCGTTACTACAATGAGGACCTGCACCTGGGTGCCTTCATGCTCCCGACCTTTGCCCGGGAGAATATTGCCGAATGAAAACTCAACTTGACAATGACTGGTCTATTGCAGATTCTGCCGCCCTCTATGGGATAGACCAGTGGGGTGAAGGGAACTTTAAAATCTCGACAAGTGGGGAAGTGAATATTACCATCCCGTTCAACAACGACAGAGTTGAGATTCCGGTGATCGACATCATCCGGGGAGCTCGTGATCGTGATCATCCATTGCCGTTATTACTGCGCATTGAAAATCTCCTCGATGCCCGCCTCGCAGAAATCAACAATACCTTTCGACAGGCAATCAAAGAATTCGCATACAGGGGAACCTATCACGGGGTTTTCCCGGTCAAAGTCAACCAGCAACGGACAATCATAGAAGAGATCAGCCGCTTCGGTGCAGATTTTGATCACGGATTAGAAGCCGGCAGTAAGGCAGAGTTACTGCTGTGCCTTGCCAACCTGAATGACACGGGGCTGTTAATCTGCAACGGGAAAAAAGATCGAGACTTTATTGATCTGGGACTCTGGGCAACCAAACTGGGACATCGGTGTTTCTTTGTTATTGAGTCACCGATAGAATTACCGTTGATTATTGAGCGGAGCCGGGAACTCGGGATTCGCCCCCTGATTGGATTGCGCATCAAAATATCAACTAAGGTTGGTGGCCTCTGGACAGAGACCAGTGGTGATCGCAGCAGTTTTGGTCTCAGCACGATACAGTTGCTTGCAACGGTTGAAGAATTGCGGCAAGCGGGGATGATTGACTGCCTGCAGATGTTACACTGCCACCTGGGTTCGCAAATCCCCGACTTAGAAGAGATCAGAGCTGCGGTTCGAGAAGCCAGTCGCTTTTATGCTGACCTGGTGACAGAGGAAGTTCCTCTGCAATACCTTGACCTCGGTGGGGGACTGGCAGTTGATTATATTGGCAATCAATCGCTCCACAGCCATTCGCGCAACTACAATCTTGCCGAATATTGTGGCTGCCTGGTTGAAACCATCAAGGAAACTCTGGCTCCACAGAAAATTGAACATCCGCATATCATTACGGAATCGGGGCGCGCCACAGTTGCCCATACTTCAGTCCTGCTATTTGATATTCTCAATGTTATCCGCTATGAAGCAATTTCACTGCCAAGCAGTTGCCCTCAAAACAGTCATGCGCTGACCATCAAACAGTATCAGCTCTATAAAGGCGCTCCTGAGATTGATCTCGTCAGCGGCTACACCGAAGCACTCACTAACCGGGATGGCATCAGAGAGCAATTCCGAAACGGGGTAATCCGATTGCGGGAGCGGGCTTTGGCGGAGAATCTGTTTCTGGCGATCCTCCATATTTTCTCCAGGCGCATCGACCAGCTTAAAAAAATACCTGTTTCCCTGGCGGAGTTGAAAGACAATCTCGCCGATATCTACTATGGAAACTTCAGTGTTTTTCAATCATTACCAGATACCTGGGCCATTGGACAGATGTTCCCGATCATGCCGATTCAGCGTCTTGACGAATATCCCCAACGGAATGCCAGTATTTCTGATCTCACCTGTGATTGTGATGGGAGACTGGATCGTTTTGTCCTCTCGGGAGGTGAAAGTAAAACTCTCCCGGTACATCAACTCAGAGAGGAAGAGGATTATATTCTCGGAGCCTTCATGATGGGAGCCTATCAGGAAACTCTGGGAGACCTGCATAACCTCTTCGGCGATACAAACGTGATCAATATCCGGATCAATGCAGATGGTGGATTTGATATTATTGAAGAACAATCGGGAGATACGATTTCTGAAGTTTTGCAGATGTTAGAGTACAACCCGACTTCCTTTTATAAAGGATTTCGTGACAAAATAGAGCTTGCGGTCAAACAGAAGAGGATCACCATTACGGAGCGACAGCAGATTTTAAATCAGTTTTCAGCCCAGTTGAATGGTCAAACTTATTTCAAAATCTGA
>CAZGKZ010000220.1:0-2681 GCA_964526315.1 uncultured Geobacteraceae bacterium | reverse complement strand
CTATTTTGGTTGGCGGATCCGGTTGATGCATTTTTTCTTCACATTCAGGGTTCAGGTCGTATTGCTCTGCCCGATGGTGATCGGGTGATGGTTGGATATGCTAATCAAAACGGCCATCCGTATCGTTCTATCGGTAAACTGTTATTGGATCGGAAGGTAATGACCCGGGATCAGATGTCAATGCAGAATATCAGAAAGTGGGTTGAAGAAAACCCGGAAGCGGGGCAACTGTTGCTCGATGAAAATCCCAGTTACGTTTTTTTTAGATCTCTCCCCCCGGATATTCTATTTCCCCCTGGTGCTTTGGGGATCCAACTGACTCCTTTACGGAGCCTCGCTGTTGATCCACGTACCATTCCGCTTGGGGCGCCGGTTTTTCTTTCTACAACCTTTCCCGGAACTGATCTTCCTCTACAGCAATTAATGGTTGCTCAAGATACTGGCGGTGCCATTAAGGGGCGTGTCAGAGCTGATTTTTTTTGGGGAATGGGGAATGATGCCGGTAAAGTTGCCGGAAAGATGAAACAGGATGGTCACCTCTGGATTTTATTGCCGAAGGATGATCTGGTTGACCATCTTAGTCAGAATGAATCTCTCAAAGTGAAAGGTGGGGAAATCAATTGATGACTCTCCCTAAACATGTTCTTGTCGTAAGTTGTCTGGTTCGCAATGATGAGAATAAAATTCTTCTGGTCAAACACCATATTCGTGGTTGGGAACTCCCGCAAGGGAGGGTTGAGGAGGGAGAGACGGTTATTTTTGCCCTCAGCCGTGAAGTGCTGGAAGAGGCTGGTGTAACAATCAACCATGCTAAGCTGGCAGTAATCTGGTCTAAAATTTCTGCACCTGAAACCTTGATTTTGTGTTTTACCGCTAACTATGCTTCCGGAGAGTTGACGCCAAGTGAAGAGACTCCCGAGGTTCAATGGTCTTCTGAAGAGGAGATTTCTCGTTGGGTATCGCACCCGGTTAATCGAGACCGAATTAATTCGTTGTTGAAAATCCATGATACGCTGCAATTTCACAGTTATATGACGTCTCCCTACCGCATTCTTTCCTGATTATTCTCTCCCGATCATTTTCTCCTGTCATAATATTTACCTTGACAAGTTTATGAGTATATTTTAAATAATAGAATATCATTTTATATTGTAAATTATATATAAGAATAACGTTTGTGACTCAACCCTTGGATTGCAGGTTGGAGGCCAATTGATGCGTTTCTTCTGTCAACGACTTTTATTGACGACATTTTTCATTCTTTTACTTTCCCCTTATAGTTTTGCACAGGATCTGAATAAATTTGATAAACAGGTTAAGCAGTGGGCAATAGAGTGTCGAGATAAAGTTGCCGCTCAGTTTAATTTGCTGCTCACCTCCGGAAAGCTCAGTGTCCCCCAATTATTCGATACTTTTTACATCCCGATTCAAAACACCAACCCGCAAAAATTCAGAACTCAGTACGATACACTGTCTGATGGTATCGTTCTGCCGATTATCGATCGCTACCTTACTCTGGACAAACGACTGGTTTTTGTTATTGCGGTCGACCACAACGGCTATCTTCCGACACACAACTCTCGCTATACAAAGCCGTTGACCGGTGATCTGGAAAAAGATGCCAAAGGTAATCGAACCAAACGAATTTTTAACGACCGCACCGGGCTGGCTGCTGCCCGCAACGAAAAACCGTACCTTCTGCAACGATATAGCCGGGACACCGGAGAGATTATGAGTGACCTGTCGGTTCCCCTTTACATTCAAAATCGCCACTGGGGAGCAATCCGCATCGGCTACAGACAAAAATAACCGTAATAACCCTTTTATCTACATAAGGAGAGCCCTCGTATGTTCAATAAAATCAGCGTCAAAGTTGCGATCATGGTTAATCTGATCCTTTTTGTTGTTGTTGCTGCCGGTGCTTATTATATCGCCGACCAGCAAAGCAGAAGTCTCGAATCTCAATTATCGGAACGGGGGAAAATTGAATCAATTATCGGAGCAAAACAAATTGGCAGGATTATCGAGGAGGCGATTGATAATGGCGTTTTCAGTGTCAATGATACCTTTGATACTGATTATGTCATGATCCCCGGTTTTGAACCGCCTAAGTATCATACAAAATATGATTCTTATCTGGATAAGGCAATTCTATCGTTACAGGATGAATTCCTGAAGGATGATTCGGTCGTTTTTGCCGTCACCGTTGATATCAATGGCTACCTCCCAACCCACAATACCCGTTATCAGCAGCCTATTACTGGAGACCAGCAAAAAGACTTGACCGGAAATCGAACCAAACGAATTTTTAACGATGAAATTGGACTTGCTGCCGCCCGCAATACGAAGCTCGCTTTTCAGCAAATTTATAATCGTGATACCGGCGAAAAAATGTGGGATATTTCTTCACCGATCTACGTTAAAGGAAAACACTGGGGTGGTTTCCGAATCGGTTTTTCCCTGAATAAAACAGAACAGGCAAAAGCAGCATTACAGTCTAAACTCTTTGGAATCATGGGGGTCATTCTCATCATTTCATTGGTTATGGTATTTTTTGTTGTCAACAGTACCCTTAAACCACTGACTGAATTGACCGAAAAAGCATCAGAATTGGCAGATGGAAAAGTCGAAGAAAAAATAGAAATTAAGGGGAATGATGAGATTGCAAAAATGGCCGATGT
>CAZGKZ010000219.1:0-2712 GCA_964526315.1 uncultured Geobacteraceae bacterium | reverse complement strand
GCTATCAAATGCCTCTTCCTGCAGTAAAACCTTGGTGATGAGAATGAGTGCTGCACCAAACATTGCCACTTTGGTTTTGTGGATTTTTTCAGAGATAATTAGTGCGTAAGCTACCAGAAATATGGTTGTTGCTGTCCAGAACATGAGTTGCTCCATCGATAAAAATTATTCAACTTCTTAAACTTAGAGGAGTGCAAGATCTACAGGTTTTTCGTCATCAAGGTTAAATCCTGTGCAGTTGCTGACCAGTCTCACCAAAATTTCTCTGCGGGTAATTTCGCCGAGGATTTTACCGGCGTCATCAAGAACCGGAAGAGTATTGAAACCAGTTTCGGCAATCAGTGCGTCTGCTTCAAAAAGTTGATGGTGCGAGTGTAAAGATTTGATCTCTGTTTCCATGATATCACTGGCACACTTGTCTTTAACTTTTTCAACCTGTTTTTGCAAAAAGTCAGTTCCATCGGTTATCGAGCGGGCCAAGTCAGCATTCATATAGGATGGCATCAACTCTTTAAGTAGATCCAGAGCAGAGACAATTCCGAGTAATTTGTAACTTTCATCCACGATATAGACCTGACGCGGCAACGTGGAACCGGTGATTTTGCATAACAGACTCTTGTAGTCAGTCTCTGGCTTAGCAAGAAGGACTTGCGTCCTCATACATTTTACAACATCCATAGAATTCCTCCTTTATAACGGATGTCGGTGGAATTATATTGCCAAGTCGTTTGTCATAACTTGTCAGAAGGGTCCGTTTTCCACCGATTTTATTTGTCTTTGATTATTTCCCTTTTTTCACTCGAAATCCAGATTTTTCCAGTGCAGCGGCTAAACTACCGCGGATATCTTGTGTCTGTTCTGGTTTTACTTTCACCTTGACCCGTTCAGTTGTTCTATTTTTTTGTCTCCCCGTGGTTTTTTTTGGTTTGTCCCCGGCCGTCCTCATGGTTAACGATATCCGTTTTCTCGGCAGGTCAACTTCGAGTACTCGAACCTGAACCTGCTGTCCAACTTTCACCACATCGTTGGGATCTTTAACAAATCGGTCGGCAAGTTGGCTGATATGGACCAGTCCATCCTGATGGACTCCGATATCAACAAATGCGCCGAAGGCGGCAACGTTAGTTACGGCACCATTTAAGGTCATCCCTTCCTCAAGGTCTTTAATTTCCATCACGTCTTCACGAAAACTGGTCGAAACAAATGTTTCACGGGGGTCACGTCCCGGCTTTTTAAGTTCGCTGATAATATCCTGTAAAGTTGGTAAGCCAACATCTGTTGCAACATAGCGATTCAGGTCGATAGCATCCAATAGTGCTGGATCTGCAACCAATGTGTGTAGATCAACTCCGGCATCAGTGGCCATCTGTTGTACTAATTGATAGCGTTCCGGGTGAACAGCAGTATTGTCCAAAAGCTGTTCAGCAGTGCGGATCCGTAAAAAACCGGCTGCCTGCTCAAAGGCTTTCTGTCCAAAACGTGGAACTTTGAGAAGTTGTTTGCGTTGTTTGAATTTCCCGTTCTCATCCCGGTAGCTTACGATCAATTTTGCCAGTGACTCACTGATTCCGGAAACAAAGCTGAGTAGTGCCCAGCTGGTTGTATTCAGATCAACCCCGACATAGTTGACACAGGATTCGATGACTTCTCCCAGAGCTTTTTTCAAGGCAGTTTGACTGACGTCGTGCTGATATTGTCCGACCCCGATACTTTTAGGGTCAACTTTAACCAATTCGGCTAAAGGGTCTTGTAGTCGCCGGGCAATGGAGATTGCCCCCCGTACCGTCAAGTCAAGATCCGGGAATTCCTCACGGGCAATGTCCGAGGCGGAATAGACACTGGCGCCCGCTTCACTGACCATTGTCACTGGTAGCCTTGCCCCGGTACTCTTGAGGCATTGTTTGACAAACTGATCCATCTCACGGCCCGCTGTGCCGTTGCCGATAGCGACCATCTCAACCTGATATTTATCAATCAGATGAAGTAATGTTTGCTGTGCTTCTTCGACTCGTCCTCGGCCGGTATGGGGGTAGATTGTGGCATGGTCAAGGAAGCGACCAGTCTGGTCAACCACGGCTAACTTGGAACCGGTTCGCAATCCGGGATCGACACCAAGGACGCGGAAGTTTCCCGCTGGTGGAGCGAGCAGCAGGTTGCGCAGATTTTCGCTAAATATCCGGATCGCTTCTGTGTCGGCAGTTTGTTTTGCTTTTAGTCGGAGTTCCACTTCAATCGATGGAGCCAGTAATCGTTGGTAGGCATCGTCAATAACTGTTTTGAACCAATCGCGACACGGGTTGTTCTTTGGGATCAATAACCGGGCAAGGTGTGAAAGGATCTCTTCTTCAGGGGCCTCAACCGAGAGGCGCAGGACAGATTCTTTTTCACCACGCCGCATTGCCAACATCCGGTGAGAAGGGATCTGCCGCAACGGTTCGCTGAAATCATAATACATTTCATACTTACTGAGAGCTCCAGCTTGTCCTCGTGCCGGTTGAGATCGGAATAATCCCTGTTGCCAGGTGAGTTCACGTACCTTGGCCCGTGCCTGTGCATTATCAGAAAATTGTTCCGCCAGAATATGCCCTGCTCCTTGCAAGGCCGTTTCTATCGTGGGGATATCCATTTCCGGATTGATGAATGGAGCGGCTAGGAGTTCCAGTTTTGCGGCGGGATCAATGACCTGTAAAAGTATCTCGGCCAGTGGTTCCA
>CAZGKZ010000218.1:0-2755 GCA_964526315.1 uncultured Geobacteraceae bacterium | reverse complement strand
AACCTCCTGTGTTGTAAGATATTTTATTAAAAATAATCATGGATTAATTTAATTATGTCTGCAATTTATTTTTAATTGGGTCATAATTAACCGAGTATTTTAAAAATGTCGGATTTCTTTACAGTCGGGGTTGGATGGAACGGTCAGACAATAAACAAAATTATATTATCTGGTTTCTGGCTCTGGTTGCAGCAACTCTCCTGTTTGTTGGTGGCCCGGATAACTATACCTTGCGTAGTTTTCGTTACCTCTGGGGTGGTGGGCACTTGTTCTGTTTCGCCCTGTGGGCTTATCTCTATGTTCGTTTTCGATCGAGACAATCTTTTTTTCGTCAGATCGGTGAGGTTCTTGTTCTCACTTTTCTCCTCGGTGGAATCACCGAACTTATTCAAGCTCAAATTGGCCGTGAAGCCGCCTGGCAGGATCTGGGTAATGATTTGATCGGCGGTTTGCTGGGGGTGGTTTTCTTTGCGGAATCAAGAAAAACCCTGACTAACTGGAAACTGAAACTTCTGCAGGTGCCGGTTCTCCTCCTCTTTTTATGGACTCTCCTGCCGACTGCTAAAGTTATCATTGATGATTGTATTGCGTTTCGTCAATTTCCCCTTTTGTCCGGGTTTGAAACTCCATTGGAAGTCGGTCGCTGGAGCGGTAGCGCAAAGCGGAGCCGAGATCATCAGATCGCTTTCAGTGGAACCTCTTCTCTCCGGATCTCTTTGACAACCCAGCGCTACTCCGGGATCGGTCTAAAAGATTTCCCCCGGGACTGGAGCGCCTACGGTGCGGTCAGGTTGCGAGTCTTCAACCCGGATCAGGACCCCTTGATGCTCCATTTCCGGATTCACGATCAGTATCACTCTAGTCATGAGAATATCCATAATAATGGTTATAGTGATCGGTTTAACACCAGTTTTAAGCTCAAGCCCGGTTGGAACACGCTGCAAGTTTCACTCGATAAAGTTGCCCATGCACCGAAAGGTCGTCTGCTCGATTTGACTAAAATTGGCGGCATGGGTGTGTTTGTGGGGAAACTACCAGCGTTACGCACCATCTATGTTGATGATGTGATGCTGATCCCCTGATATCTCAGGTATTTTTTCAACATTGACATGAGCCCGCCATGGGACATAAAATCCCACCGCTTCAGATGAGTCCGGACTTATATGTGCAAGACCATGTTGCACTCTATTTAGACAGAAAGGTTCAAGATGAAAGTTTTGATTACCGATGAAATATCAGATAGTGGTTTGTTGCCACTGAATGATGATCCCCGTATTCAGGTTGATAAAAAACTCGGCCTCTCTGTCCCTGAATTGCACCAGATTATTGGTGATTATGAAGCGATTATTACCCGGAGCGGAACCCTGATTGATCGAGCCCTTCTTGACCATGCCCACAAGTTAAAAATTGTTGCCCGTGCCGGTGTCGGGATTGATAATGTTGATGTCGATGCTGCCAGCAGCAAAGGGATTATTGTTGTTAACGCCCCCTATGGCAATGTCAACTCAGCGGCAGAGCATACCATGGCGATTATGCTCTCCCTCTGTCGTAACGTTCCGGTGGCAAATAGCAGCTTGAAAAGTGGCGCGTGGCAACGGGCCCCTTTTACCGGACGTGAGTTAAAGGGGAAAACGGTCGGAATTATTGGCCTGGGAAAAGTTGGAGGCCGGGTGGCCAGACGTTGTAAGGCGTTTGAAGCTGACGTAATCACTTATGACCCTTATATCTCAGAAAAACGTGCCGATGATTTTGGGGTCAAACTGTTGCCGCTAGAAGACATTATTCGCTTCTCTGATATCATCACTGTTCACACTCCGCTGAATGATGAAACTCGTGATCTGGTCTCTGCTGAACACTTTAAGGGGATGCAGGATGGGGTGATCATGATCAATTGCGCCCGAGGTGGAATCATCAATGAAGCGGCAATGTTGGAAGCTTTGGAGAGTGGTAAAAGTTCCGGTGCCGCTTTTGATGTCTGGAGTCAGGAGCCGCCGAATACAGATGTTCTGAAAAAATTGATTGCCCAACCGAATATGCTGGTGACCCCACACTTGGGGGCTAATACCTTTGAAGCACAGAAAAATGTCGCAGTAGATGTCAGTAAGGAAATTGTCAACTATGTGGATGGCCGTCCTCTGACCAATGCGGTCAATATCCCCCGCTTTGACCCCGATCAGATGGAGCAGATGAAGCCATTTATGGCGCTGATCTCAATTTTGGGGAACTTTATTTCTCAACTAGCGCCCCCGAATCCAAACAAAATTACTTTCACCTACAATGGCAAGCTGGCACGGTTTGATTGCGCTCCATTGAGTGTCTGCGGGCTTGCTGCGCTATTGAATCATTGTTCTGATCAGGAAGTTAATATGGTCAATGCCAGTCTGATCGCTCGCCAGATGGGGATTGAGGTTGAATCGGTTCGTTCAACGGCAACCGATTCTTTTTCCAGCCTGATTACCCTGACTCTTGAGAGTGCCGAAGGGAGCCGGACAATTGCCGGGACTCTGTTTGAGGGAACGCCAAAGATTGTCAAAATGCGTAATTTTGGTATCGATTTCCGCCCTGAGGCACATATGCTGGTGATCAACTATCTGGATCGCCCGGGCTTGATTGGTAGAATCGGGACAATTCTGGGTGAGGCAAACATCAATATCGGTAATATGAGTCTGGGGCGGCAGGAAAAAGCCGGTGAGGCGATGGTGGTATTTTCTGTGGACTCTCTTGTGGATGACGAAACCTTACAGAAAGTCAGTGA
>CAZGKZ010000217.1:0-2759 GCA_964526315.1 uncultured Geobacteraceae bacterium | reverse complement strand
GACTCTGGATGACTATTTTGCCACTTTGAATTTTGTCGAAGATCGTTTTTCACCGAACCAGACTGAAGGGTAATTTTGTCTGTATTGAATAAATCATTGACAGGTTCTACGCTGCCACCATTAACTGTGGAGACTTTGGTTAATGGTGGGGCAGGCCTGGCTCGATATGAAGGCCGGGTTGTTTTTGTTCCACATACGTCAGTCGGCGATATTGTCCACTGCCGAGTGACGAAGGATAAAAAGAAATTTTTAGAAGCTAAGGTCTGTGAAATCATACAGCCGGCGTCGAAACGGCGTAAAACAATTTGTCCAGTTGCCGGAGATTGTGGCGGTTGTCATTGGCAGCACCTTCCTTATTCTGAACAATTATTTTGGAAAGAGAAACTGTTTCGCGAAACGTTAACCCATCAATGTCGGGTTGACCCCAATATTGTTTTACCTATTGTTCCGGCAGCAAACGAGTGGAATTACCGTAGCCGAATACAAATCAAGTGCCATAATACCCATGCTGGTTTCGAAACTGGTTTTTATCGAACCAAAAGTCACAAGATTGTTCCTTTCAAAGAGTGTCCTATTATTGCCCCAGAGTTGAATACCCTGTTAACTCAAGTAAGTCTCTCTATCAACAATACCGTTTTTGCTCGTTATATTTCACAGATTGACTTCGGAGTTGATGACTGTGGGTGCTGTTCTGTGGTTATCCATTATTCTGGCCCTGACATGGTTGCACTCTCTGAATTGTTTAATGAAGTGAATCTGCCGGCAGCTTTGTTTATCAAGAGTCCCTCGAGAAATGAATTAAAGAACATTTATGGGAATGATTCTTTACAATTAGTTGTTGATAAACCACCGATTATTTTGAAATATGCGGTGGGGAGCTTTGCCCAGATCAACCTGGAACAAAATCGTTTATTGATCGATATGGTACTAAAGCTTGCAGAGTTGACTGGATCTGAACAGGTACTGGATTTATATTGTGGAATGGGTAATTTTTCTCTCCCTTTAGCTCGGCGAGCCAAACATGTTATTGGTGTTGAAGAATCTGCTGTTTCAATCAATACCGCTAGGATCAATGGCCGTTTGAATAATATTGATAACATTGAATTTTATAAGCAATCATCAAGTGGGGCACTGAGCCAATTTTCTAAGCAAAATCCCATTGATTTGCTCCTTCTTGACCCCCCACGCAGCGGTGCTTTTGCCACCATGAATGAATTGCAGACAACGCCTGTCAAGAGGATCATCTATGTATCCTGTGATCCACAAACTTTGGCACGAGATGTAAAATTTCTTGTCAACAGCGGTTATGAACTGTTATCCAGCCAACCTATTGATATGTTCCCGCAGACATACCATTGTGAAAGTGTTACATTGCTCACATATCGAGGCTGATATTTGTCGTGCTGATAAATGATAATGCATTTTTTTTGTGCAGATTTAAATACCTTTGACTCTAAATTGTGCAACAACGATGGTGAAGTTTTAGTAAATTATGTGAAATTTCAAGAGTCTCTGGAGTTTTTATTTACTGGCTTACTCCTTGCTACTATTCTTACAAACAAATAGAGAAAAAACACATTTCCACAGTTAAAATGGGAGGTTTTAATGCGTAAAGTTGAGGCGATTATTAAGCCATTTAAACTCGATGAGGTTAAAGAGGCTTTAAATGAAATTGGCATTCAGGGGATCACTGTCAGCGAAGTAAAAGGATTTGGCCGGCAAAAAGGGCATACTGAACTTTATCGTGGAGCTGAATACGTGGTTGATTTTATCCCCAAAATCAAAATGGAAATAATTGTTTCGGATGATGTAGTTGCTCAGGTTGTTGATGCTATTGCTGAATCAGCTAAAACCGGGCGTATCGGTGATGGTAAAATATTTGTGACCCCGATTGATGAAGTTGTTCGGATTCGTACTGGAGAGCGTGGCGAGGATGCCATTTAAATAAAATTTATTGCCGTCTATTTTAATCAAGCGAATAAAACTATCAAAGGAGCTATAGAAGATGACCCCAAATGATGTTCTTAAGTTTGCAGAAGAGAATGATTGCCAGATGGTCGATTTTAAATTTTTGGACTTTATCGGTATCTGGCAACATTTCAGTGCCCCGATTGACCAGTTCAGTGAAGATACCTTTGAGGAGGGGATCGGTTTTGACGGCTCTTCAATTCGTGGCTGGCAACCAATCCATAACTCGGACATGCTTTTGATTCCTGATCCAGAGACCGCTAAAATTGATCCATTTATCAAGGTGACAACTTTGAGCCTTATTTGTGACATCATGGATCCTATTACCCGCGAAGGTTATAGCCGCGATCCCCGTTTTATCGCTAAAAAAGCGGAAGCTTACCTTAAATCTACCGGAATTGCCGATACGGCTTATTTTGGCCCTGAAGCTGAGTTTTTTGTTTTTGATGATGTCCGTTATGCTTCAACTGCTAATGAATCATTCTACTCAGTGGATTCTATTGAAGGAGCCTGGAACACCGGGCGGGAGGAATTCCCGAATCTTGGTTACAAGCCGCGCCACAAAGAAGGTTACTTCCCTTGCGCCCCAACTGATTCTCACGTTGATCTCCGCAACGAAATCGTACAAGTGCTACAAAGTGTCGGCATTGTTGTTGAGGTGGTCCATCATGAAGTTTCAACCGGTGGTCAAAATGAAATTGGCATCAGATTTAACTCCCTCCTGATGATGGGTGATACCCTCAAATGGTTCAAGTATATCGTTAAGAATGTTGCTCATCGTAACGGAAAAA
>CAZGKZ010000216.1:1683-2773 GCA_964526315.1 uncultured Geobacteraceae bacterium | reverse complement strand
ATGAAAAAATCTGTATTTCGTATGTCAGTTTGTTTCCTGGCAGTTTTCTCAATGCTGATGGTCGGAACTTTCGCACCAAAAGCTGAAGCTGCTCCCAAGTATCGCTGGAAACTGGCGATGACCTGGCCAACCAACTTCCCGATTTTTGGTGATGCGGTTATCAAAATGGCTGATATGGTCAAGGAAATGTCAAACGGCGAGATGGAAATTCGCATTGATTCAAAAAATAAGCACAAGGCTCCACTTGGCATCCTTGATATGGTTAAAGCCGGTCAATATCAAATGGGCCATTCAGCTTCCTATTATTGGAAGGGTAAGGACATGAATACTCTGTTCTTTACCACCATGCCGTTCGGGATGATTGCCCCAGAGCAATATGCCTGGTTCTATTATGGCGGTGGTATGGAACTGATGAAGGAAGTTTATACTAAGCATGGTGTTTATTCCTACCCTGGTGGTAATACTGGCAATCAGATGGGTGGCTGGTTCCAGAAAGAGATCAATAGTCTCGATGATCTCAAAGGTCTGAAAATGCGGATCCCTGGATTCGCCGGTGAAGTACTTTCACAGCTTGGTGTCGTTGTCACTAACATCCCGGCCGGTGAGCTTTATACTGCCTTGGATCGCGGTACTATCGATGCTCTCGAGTGGGTTGGCCCTTCACTTGACCTGAATATGGGTTTCCACAAAATTGCCCCTTACTACTATACGGGTTGGCATGAGCCTGCAACCGAGTTGCAGTTTATGGTAAACCAAAAGGCTTTTGATAAGTTGCCAAAACACCTGCAAAAAATTGTTGAAGTTGCTATGGAGTTGGCTGCTTATGACATGTATGCTCGCTCTTACAATGACAGTGCTGTCAACTTGGATAAGATCACCAAAGAATATCCAAATATTAAAATCAAAACCTTCCCAAAAGATGTTATTGCTGCTATGAAGGCAGCGAATGAGCAGTTGTTGGAGAAATACTCTGCAAAAGATCCTGAATTTAAAAAAATTCACGATGCACAAACTGCTTATATGAAGATGGCACGTCGCTGGACCGAAATTTCCGACTATGCTTATCTGAAAGATAACCTCGAATAATATT
>CAZGKZ010000216.1:0-1583 GCA_964526315.1 uncultured Geobacteraceae bacterium | reverse complement strand
GGGCATGTTCGTGTTGATATTATCTATGATGGTTGCAGCCCAAAGTATCAGGCCATTGTTAATATCGTCGGGACCTTTATTTTCTTAGTTCCCCTCGCTGTTTTGATTATTAACGGTTCAATCTGGTTTGTTCATGAGGCTTACATCTCGGGGGAAATCAGTGGGGATCCCGGAGGCCTGACTCACAGATATTTGATTAAGTCGGTGATTCCGCTCGCTTTTGTTTCTCTGATTATTTCTGCTGCTGGATTTGTGTTGCGGAATATCCGGGTATATCGTGGATTGGAACTTCCACCAGCTCACGGTACAAACAAAAATATCCTCTGATTAAAATCTAGAATAAATAGAGATAATTTTCTTGATAGATAAAGGAAACCCGTTGTTATGCTTGGTTTAATAATGTTTGTTGTCTGCCTGGGGCTGCTCCTGTTTGGATTCCCGGTTGCATTTACATTTGGTGGTGCTGCAGTTGTTTTTGGTCTGATTGCTGATCCGGGCATGTTTGCTATGATGCCGCACCGTATCTGGGCAGTTATGAACAACACCATTTTGATGGCAATCCCACTGTTCATCTTTATGGGAATTATCCTGCAAAAGTCCAAGTTGGCAGAAAGACTACTTGAGTCGATGGGCTTTCTGTTTGGTGAAGTGCGTGGCGGTATTGCTATTTCAACGATATTGGTTGGGGCTCTATTGGCTGCCTCAACCGGGGTTGTTGGAGCAAGCGTTGTTGCTATGGGGGTCATCTCCCTGCCGGTCATGCTGAAATATAATTACGATAAGAAATTGGCAACCGGTTCAATCTGTGCCGCAGGAACATTGGGTCAAATTATTCCACCATCGATTGTTCTGATTATCCTGGGAGATGTTTTTCAGGTACCGGTCGGGGATTTGTTTCTGGCCGCTTTCTGGCCCGGTCTGTCTCTGGTCTTATGCTATGTAATTTATATCCTCATAATCGCCTACTTTAAGAAGGAGATCGCGCCCCCGATTCGTTTAGAAGGGGCAGAGCACGGGACAAAAGCACAGCAGGTCGGCAGAGCACTCAAGGCAATCATTCCCCCCTTGATTCTTATTATTGTTGTCCTTGGCTCTATTTTGTTCGGTGTCGCAACGCCAACTGAATCCTCTGCTGTTGGTGGTATTGGCGCGATTATTCTGGCTGGGATGTACCGGCAGTTATCAATCAAGATGGTCTGGAACAGTTCTCTGGAAACGGTTAAAATTACCTCCATGGTATTTGCTATTCTGGTTGGTGCAACGGCTTTTTCGATGGTATTTACCTATACCGGCGGTGATTATCTGGTAGAAGATTTCATGATGGCCCTTCCCGGAGAAAAATGGGGATTCCTGATTCTATCCATGCTGGCGATCATGGCACTTGGTTTCTTTATCGATTTTGTTGAAATTTCATATATCATTGTTCCGATCCTGGCCCCAATTGCTGCTAATCTGGGGATTAACCCGATCTGGTACGCAATTTTGGTAGCAATGAACCTGCAGACATCTTTTTTGACCCCACCTTTCGGTTTCAGTCTGTTTTATCTGAAAGGAGTTTCGCCCCCCGAAGTCAAAACCATGGA
>CAZGKZ010000215.1:0-2778 GCA_964526315.1 uncultured Geobacteraceae bacterium | reverse complement strand
CCCTCTTTACGGAGATAAACGCGATCACCTCGCACTTCTACAAAAGCCCTCTGGACTAATTCTACCAGCTCAACAGAGGTCATTTCAACCTTCAGGGATGTCAACAAACAACCAACGTTGTCTCCTTCAACTGTCATCACCCACAGGGATTCCAAAATTTCTTCTGCTTCTTCAGACAGTCTCTCTAGCATAATTTATCCTTTACTCTTTTTTAGAAAACGGCTCAACAACTTGCTTGGTGCCGGGTTTGCATAACCACAATAGGGGCAATGAATCTTGTGACAACCACCAAAACAAGCACCACAGCTCTTTCCGCCAGCGGGAGCACCAACTGTTTCATCTATTTCTTTATGACAGAACCCACAGTTCACGCCAGCCAACCGGTCATAAGGAGAAACTTGTTGAGAAACCAGCCTGAAGAAAAAGCCAGAGCTGTAACAAAAATAAAAATTGTCAGCGCAACCTTGATACCGCGCTCTTTGATCATCACCAGAAACTGAGCAACACAGGGGACAAACAAAGTCAAAGTGACTGCGGAGACCGTCAGTTGAGTTGCATTTAAAATTCCTGAGGACTGTAAATCATAGAGACCGGCAGCACCAAAATCACGCCGAAAAAAGCCAAAAACAAATGCGGTTGTCACTTCAGTGGGCAGACCAATTGCAGCCACTACGGGACTGAAAGTATCAATAACCTTCTCCAGAGTGCCGGTCATTTTACCTGCCCAGAGAACCACTGAGGCAACTAAAAACAGCGGCAGTATTTCGACAAAATAGCTCTGCATCCGGGTCAGAGTTTTCACCGCTACATTGCGCAGTTGTGGAAACCTTAAAGGGGGAATTTCCATATAGAAAACCGGACTTTCTCCCGGCAATACATGCGACGCCAAAAAACCAATCAGGAGAAAAATCAATAATAAAAAAACCGTCCAGACGGCTAAAGCATTTGGTTCCGCTGACAACAATCCCAGGATAACACCAAGCTGTGCACTACATGGGATAGCTAATGCCAGTAACATTGTTGCAATAATTCGTTCACGTTTGGTTTCAAGCGTCCGGGTCACCAGTGTCGCCATGGTGTCACAACCAAATCCAAGAACAATGGGGATAACAGCTCGACCAGATAAACCAATTTTTTTAAATAACCGATCAACCAGCAGTGCCAAGCGTGGGAAATAGCCGGTATCTTCTAAAAGAGAAAAAACCAGAAAAAAGGTACCGACAATCGGCAGAACCAACGCCACAGCATAGCGAATCCCCAAAGTCCAAATTCCATATTCACCTGCTATCAGTTCAAATAACCAGTGTGCCGTTAAATATTTTTCAGCAAAATGAATCACCGGAGGATTGATATAAGTTTCAAACAGATTCCCCTCAAGAAAATCAACCAATGTCCCGGCGCCAAATTTACCAACAAACAGGTAGAGACCAACATAAACGACAAAAATTAAAATTGGCGCACCGGTAAAAGGATTCATCATCCAGCGGGAGAGTTTTTCAGAAAACGGGTCTGTCTCATTAATTGTTTGAGACACAACATCTTTAAGCATTAGTTTACAAATTTTTCGCCGTTCTAAGCTGATCTGTAAATGCAAATCGGCACGGCGGCGAAAAGAGATCTCACGAATGACTTCGAGCAGGTGTTCATAACCATTCCCGGCTTCTTTTTCAGCAATCAGCTCCTGGATATCAATATCCCTCTGCATCAACAAAATGCTGGTTGCACGCCGACTGAGGCGGTACTCCCCATGAATCAACCGATTTATCTGCGAAATATCCTCTTCCAGATCGTGGGCATAAACAAAAGGGTGATATGGCACCATGGCGTAATCAGAAATGGCTTGACGTAATTCATCCAGCCCGACTTTCCGTTTCATCACAGCACCAATCACCGGGATGCCAAGATTTTTCTGTAACAAATCCAGATCAATCTGCATCCCTAGCCGTTTTGCCTCGTCAAGGATATTAACAACTAGGATCACCGGCAATCCGGCCTCTATCAATTGCAGAGTCATCGGCAACATCCGCTCAATATTCCGAGCATCGATAACATGGACCACCGCATGCGGATCTTCAGTTAACAGTATCCGCCGGGCAACCCGTTCCTCCTCAGTAATTGGCATCATCGAATACATACCGGGAGTATCTAGAATTTCATAACGTTGCTCAGCAATATGACAGTAACCACGGGAGACCTCTACGGAAGTTCCCGGATAATTGGATACCGTGGTATAGGCTCCAGTGAGGGCATTAAAGACAACGCTCTTGCCAACATTCGGATTACCAACCAGGATAACTTTAGGTGGGGATTTTTGCTGAGCAGACATAAAACCGTAAACTTTCTAACAATAATAAAGTAATCAACCTGAAATATTCTACTGGTACAGAACCATCAATTCAATTTGGCACATTTAGAGCAAAGACCATAGAGTTCATGGCGGTGTCGCTCGATTTTAAAATTGTATTGAGCAGCGACCTGCTCCTGTAGTTTTTCGATTTGTGGTTCAATGAACTCAATAATCAAACCACATTGGGTACAAACCAGATGGTCATGATGCTGGTCAGCATTTAGAGGTTCAAAGCGTGTCTGCCCATCACCAAAATCCAACTCTCTGGCGATTCCGCACTCAGCAAACAGTTTCAGAGTTCGATGGACTGTCGCATAACCAATCTTCGGATGATCTTTGCGCAATCTAAAATAGAGATCTTCGGTAGAAAAGTGTAGTTTTGAACCAAGGAAGGCCTCGAGTATCGTCAGTCTCTGACTGGTATTTTTCAG
>CAZGKZ010000214.1:0-2780 GCA_964526315.1 uncultured Geobacteraceae bacterium | reverse complement strand
ATCAATTGGGAATGGTGCTTGTATAAAAAACCTCAGAGGAATAACCCGTCAATAGGCGTCAATTTTTTTACTCAATAAAGCTTGGCTGGTTGGTTGCCCCTGTGAGTGAGCCATACTTTCAAGCAACACATGACCACCAATAGCAGCGGTCTTTTTTACCAAAGCTTCAGCTGTTTTCCCATCGTGTTGGCGAAATGCATCTAGCAGCTTATCATGCTCAGCAACAGAGATGGCCATCCGCCCATCAACCGAAAGAGAGGCCATCCGCATCCGGCTGAACTTCATACCCAGCTGCTTAATCAACTCATATAATTTAGTATTATTGGCTGCTTTGAGGAACATTTCGTGAAATTCATTATGGATTTTATAAAATGATTTTACATCCCCATCATCGGCCAACTGTTTGAGACGTTCATTGATGGATTCAAGTTTTGCCAGCTCTTTGTCCGATAAGTTCTTTGCCGCAAGTTCTGCAGCATAGCCCTCGAGAATACTCTTAACCTCGTAAAATTCCTGGACATCTCGCTCAGAAAGCGCCGCAACGACAGCACCCTTTCTCGGTACCACCGTCAAATAACCTTCAGATTCCAACTGACGAAAAGCTTCCCGAATCGGGGTTCTACTAATTCCAAACTGCTCCGCCAGCTCCGGCTCCGCAACTTTTTCGCCAGGCTTAAGATCACCCTTTAGAATTGCTTCACGGATTGTTTCCAGAATTTTTTCCCGTAAGGTTTGGTGCCGCTCAATCGGTTTGGTTTTCAAAGCAACTCTCCCCTGTATAATTTGAGTAGATTGTATACTGTATACAGTTGTTGTCAATATTTATTTACACGACAAAAATACTCAGCTTTAATTAAGACTGCTTATTTCAATTTAAAATGTGATTTCTTGTTTTTTTTGCTCCGTATAGCTATCCTCACTGACAGAACAGGAGCAATTATGGATCCATTGAAAAAGATTAAATTTTCACTGCTCTCATTGATTATTCTCATTGGTGGGGGAACTTTCGGTTATTCTGCTATTGAAGATTGGAACCTCTTCGAATCGCTTTACATGACCATTATAACCCTGACAACTGTGGGTTATAACGAGGTTCATAATTTATCGCACCAGGGACAAATTTTTACTATTTTTCTGATTATATTTGGGGTCGGAACAATCGCCTACACGATTGGCTCAATGATTCAATTCATGGTGGAAGGGCAACTTCACCAGATCTTGGGGAGAAAAAAAGTGCAAAAACAAATCGGCCGCCTGCAAGGGCACTACATTATCTGCGGTTATGGACGAATCGGTCGCCTTATCAGTCGTGAATTCGCATCCAAACCAACCCCCTTCATTGTTGTGGAGAACGATCCAAAGCGCTGTCAACGACTGGCAGACGATGGACACCTGTTTATTGAGGGGGATGCAACTCAGGATGAAATTCTTGAGCGGGCAGGAATTCATCAGGCAAAAGGGCTGATAACCGCTGTTACTTCTGATGCTGCTAACGTTTTTATTATTCTCACAGCACGTGGTATTAATCCTGAGTTGTTCATCATGGCCCGGGCCAGTGAGGAAGGTGCCGAGGTCAAACTTGTCCGTGCCGGTGCAAATAAAGTTGTCTCCCCCTATACCATTGGGGCCAACCGGATGGCTCAGGCGATTTTACGTCCATTCGTTGTTGATTTCATTGATATCGCAACGGGTCAAAAAAACATTTCTTTGCAAATGGAGGAGATTCCCGTAGCACCGGAATCCCGCCTGGTTGGTAAGGACCTGATACAATCAGGGATTCGTAAAGAACTGGGATTAATCATCGTCGGCATTAAACATGATGGTGAGATGATTTTTAACCCGGCAGCTAATACAATTATTGAAGCAGGGAACACCCTGATCGCCCTTGGCGAATATCCAGAGATTCAAAAACTTGAAGTGATTGCTGCGGTTAAATGATCATGAAACTATCATCACTCTACATTTATACGCCTGCACACCTGCTACCGGCGCGTCTCCCCTTTCTTCTCAATCGCAAGTTGCAGCCTGAAGTCGCTTGTCAGGAAGTGGTGTTGGATAAACTCGATTTTGAACAGCTTGGCGATTGCGCAACACAACTACACGAACAAGGGCTCAGTACCACTCTGCATGCCCCTTTTGGCGGATTTAATCCCGGCAGCAGCAAAAAGAAGATTCGTAACGCATCGTTGAAACTCGCAGATCAATCGTTGTCTCTAGCCGAAAAGCTACGAGCCAGGCGAATTGTTTTTCATCCTGGGCTGGCCTACGGAAGTGATGGGGAAAAACTTGATCTCTGGATAAAAAATAATCTCACCTTCTGGCCAGAATTTCTACTGCGTGCAGCTGCAATTGACTGCACCATCTGCATAGAGAATATCTATGAAACAACCCCCGATATTTTTATCAATTTGCTCACAGCAATCGATTCCCCGCAGATGGGTCATGTGTTGGATATCGGTCACTGGAATATTTTTGGCGTTGGAAAACTGCTTGATTGGCTGAATGCAACCGCCCCCTACCTGAAACATCTACATTTACACGACAACCACGGGGATCGGGATGAACACCTCCCCATTGGGCATGGCTATGCCCCCTTTTCAACCCTATTTGAATGGCTGAAAACAACAAAAAATCCTCCAACCATGACCTTGGAAAATCACAGTCTGCCCGACACCGAGCTTTCCTTGCAGGCTATCCGGCAATATTTTCCTGAACTTGAAGAATAAAAAAAGCCTGCTGCAATATTAGCAACAGGCTCTCTGGTTTCTCTTTTGATCGGC
>CAZGKZ010000213.1:0-2786 GCA_964526315.1 uncultured Geobacteraceae bacterium | reverse complement strand
GCTCTGGCTAAAAAACTGGAAGGGAAATAATGACATTAAGCTCACATCAGCCCAAAAAACTTCGGGATATATAAAGATAAGGCGGGAAATAACAGGACAATCAGCAACGCAATTAACATCGCCAGAACCATGGGAACCACGGCCCTGAAAGTATCTTCAAGACGAATACCCGCCAACTGGGTCGTCACATAAAGATTCACCGCAACCGGTGGAGTAAACTGCCCGATCGCTAAATTCAAGGTCATGACCACCCCAAACCACACCGGGTCCCAGCCAAAATGGTGAATAATCGGGATAAAGATGGGGAGAAAAATATAGAAGACACTGATCGCATCCATCAGCATTCCGGCAATAAAAATCAGCAGGTTGATCAATAGTAAAACAACCCAACTGCTGTCACTGGCTCCCATCAGGGAATTCGCCAATGCATCCAGAATTCCAATGGTCGATCCAGCCCAGGAAAAGAGTCCGGCAAAGGCAATAATAAGCATGACAATTGCGGTGGTCTGATTTGCATCAACCAGAATTTGGTAGAGATCTTTAAACTTCAGGGTTCGGTAAATAATTACACCTAAAAAAAGACTATAAAAAACGGCAACAACCGCAGCCTCAGTCGGGGTAAATATCCCTCCATACAATCCACCTAGAATAATAACCGGGGCCAGCAATCCCCAAAAAGCTTCCCTGAAAGATTTCCCTATCGATTCATTCTCAGTGGTGGCTACAGAAACATTGGCGCCGTAACCTTTTTTCCTTGCGACCCAGACCGCTGGGACCAACAACGAAATCCCGGCTAATAACCCCGGAATTGCACCGGCAGCGAAGAGTGCCGGGATAGAAGTGTTGGTTATGGCACCGTAAACGATAAGAGCAATACTGGGAGGGACAATGATTGCAGTTGATCCTGCAGCTGCAATTAAAGCAGCACTGTATCCCTTTCCGTAACCCTGGGCATACATGGCAGGGATAAGGATCGCTCCGATAGCTGCGGCATCAGCTGGTCCTGAACCAGATACTCCACCAAAAAAGACACAAACAGAGATAGCCACAATTGCCAACCCGCCACGACGATGTCCAACCAGTAAGTTGGCAAAACCGATCACCCGTTGTGAAATTCCACAACGTTCCAGAATAAAACCGGCCAGAATAAACAGCGGGATGGCTAACAGGGGAAACTTGGCAATTCCGGCAAAAAAGTTAGGAGCAATCACCGGAGTCCCTAGCTCTCCAATCCAGATCACCAGAAATGATGGAATTGCAATAGCGACCGCAATCGGCGTTCCCAGCAGCAGCAATAGAAAAAACCCGAGGAATAATAGTAACCCGAGACTCATGGGGTTTTCCCCCGTAACGAGAGATAACTGGATTGGACTATGCGAATCAGGATAAGAATGCAACCAACAGGAACACAGACGGTATAGATCCACTGGGGGAAATTTAACGATTCAGAGGTAATTTCGAGAAAACGTTCGTCAATTAATTGATAATAACCCAGAACTCCAAGAACAGAAAACAGACCAAAGGCCAGGAGCGAGACAAATTGATCGAGAATTTTCTGCAGCAATGGTGAAAACTTGTCATAAACAAATAGCATCCGCAAATGACAACCCTTGCGAAATCCCGCAGAAGTTCCAAGCATAGTCAACCAGACTAACGAATTCACCTCTATCTCTTCAGTAAAAGCCAGAGGATAGTGAAACAGATAGCGGGTGACAACATTGGCAAAAGCCAGACAAGCCATGGCAGATAATAAAGCAGCGCCGAGCACTTCTTCAAAGTGCTCGGCAACCCAACGAACCTTACTCAAAAGAGACTCCTGATACTCAACGGGAAGCAGCAACCGCTTTCTCAGCTTTTTTCACCAGATCAGCACCAACGACAGGAACCCATTTATCGTAAACTGCAGTCGTTTTTGCCTTAAACTGATCACGCGTTGCAGCATCCAGAACGGTCACTTCCATTCCATGGCTCCGGAGCAGATCAAGAGCACTCAGATCGGGGGCAATCAGACCTTTACGCACGATAATACGTTGCTCATTGGCAGCTTCCACGGCAGCTTGTTTGATAATTGTTTGGTCTTCTTTCGAGAAACTTGCCATCACTTTATTATTAACCGTCAACATTAAAGGGTCAATTACGTAGCGCCAGATTGTTGCAAACTGGTGAAATTGCCAGATTTTAACCGGAATTTCAATCGCCACAACTGGATTTTCCTGACCATCAACAACCCCCTGTTGAAATGCCACCTGGGCATCGCCCCAGTTCATATTCACCGGGTTTGCACCCAAAGCCTTCATCGTTTCAATAAAAACCGGAGTCCCGACGACCCGAATTTTCAGTCCCTCTAAATCAGCAGGCTTAGTAATCGCATGCTTGGAATTAGTAATTTCCCGGAAACCATTTTCCCCCCAAGCCAGAAGAGTCACCCCTTTTTTACTTAGCATATCAGCAATTTCAGTACCGACCTCACCCTGAGTTACCGCATCGAGTGCTTTATAATCGGGAAAGAAAAATGGCAGGTTGAACAAATTGAGTGGCTTAATGGTTGTTGACCAGTTGATAGTTGAAGCAAAACAAAAATCAGCAACACCCTGACGGTGAATGAGAAATTCATTGGTCTGTTTACCAGCCATCAGCGATGATGACGTATAAACTTTAATATTAATCCGGCCATCAGTCCGTTCACGAACCAGATCTGCAAATTTTGTTGCCCCAGCCCCCCATGGAAGTTTAGGCCCAACAACAACACTCATTTTGTATTCTTTTTTGTAATCACTAGCCGTTGC
>CAZGKZ010000212.1:0-2787 GCA_964526315.1 uncultured Geobacteraceae bacterium | reverse complement strand
AAAGTAGTGACCAGCTGATCCGTATAGACCTGCCAATTGATCCCGATTTACTTGCCGGAGCAATCCAGAGGCGGGTTTATCAACATCAGGGTCCAGCACTGTTATTTACCAACCTTACCGGCTGCCGATTTCCGGCCGTCGCCAACTTGTTTGGCACTCTGGAGAGAACCAGATATTTGTTTCGTGATACATTGCGTCAGATTGAAGCGCTGGTCAAATTTAAAATTGATCCAAAGAGTTTATTGAAAACACCCGCTTCATTATTGTCACTCCCCCCTGCAGCTCTGCACCTGCTGCCGAAACGGGTAAAATCAGCACCGATTTTAAACCATCAAATTAAAATCAGCGACCTACCACAAATAAAAAGCTGGCCAGATGACGGTGGCACTTTTATCACCCTGCCCCAGGTCTACAGTGAGAGCAGTCTCAAGCCAGGGCTTCGATCCTCCAATTTAGGAATGTATCGAATCCAGTTGGCAGGAAATGATTACCATCAAGATCGGGAAATTGGGCTCCATTATCAACTGCATCGCGGAATTGGAGTTCACCATCAGGAAGCACTTGACCGCAACCAACCGTTTCGGGTCAACATTTTTGTCGGCGGCCCACCAAGTTTGACAATCGCTGCAGTCATGCCACTTCCAGAAGGGATGCCGGAGATCTCTTTTG
Source organism: uncultured Geobacteraceae bacterium (assembly GCA_964526315.1). GTDB lineage: Bacteria > Desulfobacterota > Desulfuromonadia > Desulfuromonadales > Geopsychrobacteraceae > Desulfuromusa. Next base: position 2,118 of record CAZGKZ010000212.1, on the reverse strand, counting down.
CCGGATTACTTGGCGGACATCGAATCCCGATGGTCCAGCCCTCTGAATTTTTACCGATGCCGGCAGAAGCAGACTTTGTCATCTGTGGCACCATAGACCCGCAACAGCAAAAACCGGAGGGACCTTTTGGTGACCACCTTGGTTATTACAGTCTGGCACACAATTTCCCGCTGATAAAAGTGGATCGAGTCTACCACCGTCCTGATCCCATCTGGCCATTCACAACCGTTGGCCGGCCTCCACAGGAAGATACCAGTTTTGGAGAATTTATCCATGAACTGACCGGAGCTCTGATCCCCGAAGTTCTCCCCGGCATTAAAGCTGTCCATGCCGTTGATGCAGCCGGTGTTCATCCCCTGTTACTCGCCATCGGCAGTGAACGATATACCCCCTACCAAAAATCAGATCGGCCACAGGAACTGTTGACCCAGGCAAATTCAATTCTTGGGCAGGGACAACTTTCACTGGCAAAATATCTATTGATCGCAGCAGAAAACGACAATCCGCAGCTCGATATTCACAACATCCCCAGCTTCTTCCAACATATTCTGGAACGGGTTGACTGGCAGAACGATCTCCATTTTCAGACAGCAACCACAATAGATACCCTCGACTACAGTGGTCACGGCTTAAATCAGGGGTCAAAGGTGGTGATTGCTGCAGTGGGCGAGAAGCAACGTGAACTGCCAGAAAGACTTCCAGAAAACTTGACCTTACCGCGCGGCTTTAAAAACCCGACGATCGCCCTACCTGGGGTTCTCCTGGTTGAGGGGCCACCATGCAAAGAGTATCGCCCCGGTGAGGATCTTAATCTGCTGCGCTTCAGTAAAAAATATACAGCAGACGATCCTATTAACACTTTCCCCTTGATCCTTGTCGTTGATGATTGTGAGTTTTGTGCCGCAACGTTGAACAATTGGCTCTGGGTCTGCTTCACCCGCTCTAACCCGGCTGCAGACATCTATGGAATTGGTAGTTTTTCAATAGCCAAGCACTGGGGATGTTCTGGTTCATTATTAATTGATGCCAGGATTAAACCACACCATGCCCCACCACTTCTTGACGATCCTGTCATCGAGGAGCAGGTCAATCAGTTAGCTGTCAATGGCGGCCCACTACAAGGAATTATCTGAATGCTTACAGCCACACCTGCTACCCGGGAAAATCAGGCATCGCTGCTGATTGATTCAATCGGTAATACACCATTGGTTGATATCTCAGCGCTGATCGACAGGCCGGGAATAAAATTACTGGCAAAGCTTGAAGGGAATAATCCTGGAGGTTCAGTTAAGGATCGCCCCGCCCTCTACATGATTAACAAGGCTGAAGAGAGTGGTGAACTAACGACTGACAAAATTATCCTTGAGCCAACTTCGGGGAATACCGGTATTGCCATCGCCATGATCGGAGCAGCCAAAGGGTATCGGGTCAAACTGGTGATGCCCGCCTGTGTCAGCACCGAAAGACGCGGCATTCTGGAGGCCTATGGTGCTGAAACGGTCCTCTCTCCCGGCTGTCAAATGACCGACGGTGCAATTCGGCTGGCCCATAAAATCCTTACTGAAGGATCGGGGCACTACTTTATGCCGAACCAGTACAGCAACCCCAACAACCCTCTGGCTCACTACGAGACAACAGCCCCTGAAATCATGGCGCAAACCGGTGGAGATATTGATTATTTTATTGCCGGGATGGGAACATCAGGAACCTTGATGGGAATCAGCCGTTACTTCTCAGAGCATGCTCCTCAAGTTAAAGTTATCGGAATTGAACCAGGCCTTGGGCACAAAATTCAGGGGCTGAAAAATATGCACGAAGCGATTGTCCCTGAGGTTTATGATAGAGAACGGCTGGCAGAAAAATTGTTGATAGAAGATGAAGTTGCCTACGATATGAGCCGCAAGCTGGCACTGCAGATGGGATTATTTGTCGGCATGTCGAGTGGTGCTGCCGTTGCCGGAGCGCTGAAATTTGCCGAAAATATTGACCGTGGAACAATCGTGACACTGCTCCCAGATCGGGGTGACCGCTATCTCAGCACCAATCTGTTTCGTTCACAGTGTGCCATGTGCCCACCATAATCAGGATAAAACCTGCCAGAGCAAAACATCCCCAGGG
>CAZGKZ010000211.1:0-2788 GCA_964526315.1 uncultured Geobacteraceae bacterium | reverse complement strand
TCAAGAATCGATACCGGGGCCACAACAACATCAATTCATGCAGGAAATATGGAAATATTTGAACGGGATGGGAAAAAATGGGTCAAGTTTGATTTGCAGGGGGAAGAGAAAACCGAAACGGTTGAAATGAAAATCAAGGAATTCAGAAATATTAAACGACATGGAGCACCAGACCAAAAAAGAGCAGTTGTAACCCTTCATCTGGTTTTGGGAAAGGTCAGTCAAGAGGTTGACGTCACTCTAAACGACAGAAGTAAATTTACCTACCCCGGGTTGATTGGCCGTAACTTTCTCAAACCCAATCATATGATTGTCGATGTCAGTCAAAAATACACCGCTAACCCTGCTCAAAAATAAAGGTTCATCACTATGTCCTCAAAGTTTCAAATCGGTATTTTTGTTGTATTTCTGGTTGCGATTGGTCTTGGCCTGACAGTTTACAAGGCGGCTTATCTCGGGTTCCCCCTGACACCAGGAGAGAAACAAAAGGTCTGGACTGTTGAAGCAACAATTGATTTTGTTGCCGATGGCGATAAACCGGTCAAAGTTTCTCTTGCTCTGCCCGATATCCAAGATAACTATGCAATGATTGATGAAAGTTCAGCCTCGCCAGATTATGGTGCCTCCCTGGCAATGATTGATGGTACCCGGCATGTTGAATGGGCAAAGAGAAAAGCCAGTGGGTCGCAAAAACTCTACTATAAACTAAAATTTTATTACGATAGCAAAGTTGAATCTGATTACGATATTCACGAGAAACCTGACAGTAAAATTGAGCCCTACAAATTTAAGGGTTCCAAAAAACTAGCAGCAGAATCACTGATTACAATTGTTAAAGACAGATCCGCAGATGATACTTCTTTCACCAGTGGTTTAATTTCTTTGTTCAACAGCGCTGAACCCTTTCAAAATGTGAAAATGTTACTGGGAGAAAAAGCCAGCGTTCAAACTAAAATGGAGATGGTCACCCGGATTCTTTCCATAGAGGAAGTACCTTTCCGGGTTATCAAAGGACTGTATCTGGAAGATGGAAAAAGAAAACAGAATCTCACTCCACTGCTTGAAGTTTACAATGGTGAAAAATGGGTTTTATTTGATATTAATACCGGCAGAATAGACATGCCGCATAATTTCGTAATCTGGCAACGGGGGGGAGATTCTCTCTTTGAGGTCAGAGGTGGGCACGACTCAAAAGTCAAATTTTCGGTGGTAGAGAATTATGTTCCGGCAAAACAGATTGCAGTTCTTGATCAGGATTCAAAACTCCTCAATTTCTCGTTATATATATTGCCGAGTTCAGAACAGAATGCCTTTAAATCCCTGTTGTTGATCCCCATAGGTGCTCTGGTTGTCGTATTTATGCGGATATTAGTTGGACTCAAAACCTCCGGAACGTTCATGCCAATTCTGATCGCCGTCGCATTTACCCAGACAAAACTGCTCACCGGACTGATCATGTTTATTGTCGTTGTCGCAATTGGCCTGGTCATCCGCTCCTATCTCTCTCGATTGAATCTGTTACTGGTTGCCCGAATATCGGCGGTCATCATCGTTGTTATTGGAATCATGTCAACGATCACCATAGTGTCCTACAAACTGGGCCTCTACAATGTTCTCAGTATCACCTTTTTCCCGATGATTATCCTCTCGTGGACCATTGAACGAATGTCAATTCTGTGGGAAGAAGAAGGGGCAAAAGAAGTTTTACTACAAGGATCGGGAAGCTTAATTGTTGCGGTTATTGCCTATCTTGCGATGACAAACAGTCTGGTTCAGCATATTACTTTTAATTTTCCCGAACTCTATTTTGTCGTTCTTGCCCTCATTATTGCTCTCGGTAAATATACCGGTTATCGATTGTTAGAACTCAGACGTTTCAAATCTTTTGCAGAGGAAGATTAATGTTTAAAGTTGCCAAAAAATTATCCGCAAAAGGGATCATTGGAATGAATCGGCGGAATATTGGTTATATCGGCAAATATAACTCAAGAAAACTTTATCCGTTGGTTGACGACAAACTGAAAACAAAAATAATTGCCGAAGAAGCCGGAATTACAGTGCCAAAGCTTCTCGGTACAATTATCTATCAATTTGAAAACAATGAAAAATATCTCAACAAAATTATTGGCAATCTAAGTGGTTTTGTCATCAAACCATCCAAAGGGAGTGGTGGGAAAGGGATACTGGTTATCACCCGACGAGAGGGGGATATTTTTTTTCGGCCAAGTGGGCAACCGGCCAGCATGCAGGATGTTATCCGGCATGTTTCCAATACGTTGAGCGGTCTCTATTCCCTTGGGGGAAAACCAGATGTTGCCATGGTTGAAGCGTTGGTTGAATTTGATCCTGTTTTTGACCGCTACAGTTTTGAAGGAGTCCCTGATATCAGAATGATTGTCTTCAAAGGGTTCCCGGTCATGGGAATGCTGCGCTGTTCAACCCGGGCGTCGGATGGGAAAGCAAATCTGCACCAGGGAGCTGTTGGGGTTGGTCTGGATATTGGCACAGGAACAGCTCTGAATGCAGTTCAGTTTGATAAACCGATTGAATCTCATCCCGATACCAAGCATAGTTTTAAAGAGTTGGCAGTCCCGCACTGGGACAATTTACTGCCGTTATCAGCCAAGTGCTATGACATTACCAACCTTGGATACCTTGGTGTCGATATTGTCCTTGATAAAAATATTGGTCCGATGATTCTAGAGTTGAATGCTCGCCCCGGACTTGCCATTCAAATCGCAAACAATTGCGGCTTGCTTCCCCGATTGCAAAAAGTTGAGAATATGTC
>CAZGKZ010000210.1:0-2831 GCA_964526315.1 uncultured Geobacteraceae bacterium | reverse complement strand
TATTTTATAATTGACTGTTGACCCATTGAATAATTCCGGCACTATTCATCGCTCCCGATTGGCGGGCTTTTTCCGCACCATTCAGAAAAAGAACCATTGTTGGAATTGAACGGATATTCAGCTGTGCCCCAAGGGTCTGCTCCATCTCAGTATTTACCTTGGCCAACCGTACACGTGGTTCCAGTTGCATAGCTGCTTCCGCAAAAGCGGGACCCATCATTTTGCAGGGCCCACACCAAGGTGCCCAAAAATCGATCAGAAGGGGGATGTCGTTTTTTTGCAGGTGTTTTTGGAAGCTGGATTGTGACAGTTCAGTCGGCCTCCCGGAAAACAACTGCTGACCACATTTCCCGCATTTTGGATGAGCATTCAACCTCTCGGCAGGAATACGATTCACCGCTGTACAGTGGGGACAAACAACATGTAAGTGACTCATGATTTATCCTTTCTACCTGAGCAATAGATATTCACGTACGCATAACTCTGGATATTTCATTCTGTAAATCTTCTAAGCGAAACGGTTTTATAAGCTTCCCTTTAAATCCATAATCCAGATATTTTGCCATAATTGGGTCAGTTGAATAGCCACTTGATGCAATAACTTTAGCTGCCGGATCAATATCAAGAATTGCCTCAACTGCCTCTTTTCCGCCCATTCCACCTGGAATTGTTAAATCCATAATAACTAAATCGTAAGGATTTCCATTATCCAATGCTTCCTGGTACATTTCTTTTCCTGTTTCACCCTCATCCGCCGTATCAATAGTGTAACCACTGAGAGCCAACATTTCCACAAGGACTTCTCGGATAATTTCTTCATCATCAACAACCAACACTCTTCCAGCCACCATTGCAGGGCTCACATCACCTGAAGATGCCTGATCTGCACCCCTCTGAGAAGATCTTTCCGCAGGAATAAGGATGGTAAATGTTGTTCCTTGCCCCGGTTCTGATACCACACTGATGTGACCACGATGTTTTTCAATAATACTGTGAACCGTTGCCAACCCGAGACCACTGCCGGTTTGCTTGGTGCTGAAATAAGGATCGAATATTTTATCCAGAAGATCGGCAGCCATCCCCACCCCCTCATCCCGAACCACTAACTTAATACAATCAGTAGAACCAATTGTTGAAGCATCCCCTTCCCTGTAAGAGATATTCTCCGCTGTAATATGCAGAGTCCCTCCCATCGGCATGGCATGTTTAGCGTTGATCGTCAAATTGGAAAATACCTGCCCGAACTGTCCCTTATCAGCTTTGACCGGCCAGAGATTGTCAGGAAAGTCAAGAACTGCCTTCACCGGGCTACCACTCAAATTAAACTGAACAACAGCATTGATCACCTGCTGGACACTGACTGCTTCGAGAAGCGGTTCTCCACCCTTGGCAAACGTCAGCAACTGTTTAGTCAAATTGGTTGCCCGCTCCAGAGCTTGGTGAGCAACCTGCAGGTAGGAATAGGCGGCATGATCTTCAGGGATTTTCCTTTTGGCCAGCTCGATATTTCCAAATAAGCCAGCAAGAATATTATTGAAATCGTGGGCAATCCCACCTGCCAACAATCCAACCGATTCAAGTTTCTTGGCTTTAAACAATTCTTCTTCGTTTTTCAACCTTTCGGTTTCATCACGAAAGACAATAACCTTTCCACGAATTTCACCATGCGTCCCGTAGATTGGAGCAGTACTGGTCACTATCTGATATTCGGTTCCGTCTTTTGCAGTCAATAATGCTTTAAGCTCCGATACCGCAACAGAATTTTCAAGTGGCCCCTCAATCAAATTTCTGTCGGGATCCGGATGATTTTTTCCGTACCCAAGATTGAAGATCTCCTCAATTGCCCGACCAGCGGCATCAGCCTGAGTCCAGCCAGTTAAATTTTCAGCAACTCTATTCATCAACTCGACATGACCATTGGTGTCGGTAGTGATGACCCCATCAACAATCGAATGCAAAGTGACCAGCAGCTGCTCCCTCTCATCCACCAGCGCCTTTTCCGCCAAATCTTTGTCTATCAACATTTGATTGGCAGATTCAGCCATCTGATCCAATTCGACAAATCGAACCTGATCTCGATTGATCGCTTCAGATGAGTGGGCTGCCCGGTTAAAAAAATCTGAAAACAGGCGAAAATCATTATTAAGGCCACGACTCATCTTGTTTAACAGCAGGATAAAAATCAAAATAGTGACCAAAACGACAAAGATAAACAGCTGGATGCCTGACTTGATTTCGCTATTTAACCCGACCTGCATATTAAGGATTTTTTCCTCGACATCATCCAAATACACTCCGGCAGCAACAATAAATCGACCATCCTCCGTTAACTTAAAAAAGCTGGTTTTCGGACTGGGGCCCGGCTTGTCAAATTTTTTATACCAGTAGTCGACATAACACTCACCATCCTCTCGCAACCCCCGGAGAAATTCTTTACGGAACGTTTTCCCCTTAGCATCCTGCAAATCATCGGAGATATATTTTCCAATCAGATCAGGACGGTTGGGGTTGGCATACATGATGGCAAACTTATCCCCACCCTGAATATCCTGTAAATCGAGAATAAAGACATATCCCAGATGATTCGGGCCGAACCGATGATTTTCAACGTATTGAGATATAATCTTTTGCATAGATGTTTCAACAGCATCGAGATAGACACCAGTTCCGATAAACCAATTTAACGGCTCAAAACGTTTCAAAAACGACAGTTTTAAATAGTCACTCTTTGTGCCGGCGGGTTTTGTCCAATAATAGCGATAAAACCCTTCATCTGAGGAGGTGACGATATTGATCATGTTCCGAGTGATATAATCTCCCCGTGTATCCTG
>CAZGKZ010000209.1:0-2842 GCA_964526315.1 uncultured Geobacteraceae bacterium | reverse complement strand
CGTTGAGCCAGCCAGATAGCATGAAGATCCCCCTTTTTACCGGCAGCTCTCACCCGTTTCTGTTTGACTGAAAAACCAACTTTACGCAACCGCTCCATGAAGTCGCGATCCGGGCCAGCTGACCATACCGCCAGAATCCCCCCCGGACGGAGTGCGGTGTAGGATTCAGTTAACCCATCCATACCGTAGAGCCAATTATTCTTTTTCCGGGTCAACCCTTCCGGACCATTGTCAACATCAAGCAAAATAGCATCAAAAGCCTGCCGCTCCGCACGCAGAATTTTAGCGACATCCCCTTCACGTACCGTGGTACGACTATCCTGCAACGGATTGCCGGCATGTTTCCCAAGGGGACCTCGATTCCACTGGACCACCGCCGGAACCAGTTCACCGACCACCACTTCAGCATTATCCCCCAGATGGTTTAATGCTGCTGCCAGAGTGAATCCCATCCCGAGACCACCAATCAATACCCGGGGAGCAGGGCGATCGGCAATTTTCGCACAAGTTAACTTTGCCAATGAATCTTCTGAGGCATGTTCAACCGTATTCATCAGTTGACCACCACTATTGATACTGATTGAGAAGTGGTCGCCACTCTGGTAGAGGCAAAGTTCGTTCTCAGTGCCGGGAATCTGCGCAGTATCAAGTAATTCCCAAGTCAGCATTGTTGTTCCTGATCTATTGTCGGAGACTGAAAAACCATAACCGATAACCTCTTTTCATCTGCAGCAGAACGTTTGGGAGCGCTACGGAGCTTTTTCCATAACTGCCGGTAAGGGAGTGCTGAGAAATCAATACTCAGTCGATTGTGACTCTGTTTCAGCTGAAACCCCTCTTTCAGTACCGCCTTTTCAATTCCCTGCATATGCAGGGCTCCCCAGGGGATAACCACGATATCATATTTAGTCAGAGCTTTTGGTAGATAGCTGAGAACCGACCGGTTCCGTTTGGCAATCAGATCCGTCATAACAATGCTGTTCAGGTCAGGGTCGAAATGTTCATCGGCCCAGCGGTTAAAAGCAGCATAACCTGCCAGCGGGGATTTCGCATTTAACAGATACTTTGCCAGAGCATTGAGAACCTCCAGGGTGCGTGGATCAAACTGCTGCAGATCGATATCGGCACGAAGGATATCCGGGGTGTTCTGATTTCCACCTTTCGCCTCATCCAGCTCTGCTGCATCTATCAACTTCCCCGGAAAATGAACCCCCTCCTGTGAGGTGAGCCCAAGCAGACCGGCAAGTTTTCCGTAACTGAACCGCTCGGTTAACAGGTTTCCCTCATCACTGACCCCTTCAGCAAGAATCAGAGTTTGATGACCAGAAATCGACGTAATCAGATCATCATAGTACTCTTCTTCCCCGAGATGGATCATCCCCACCAGCCGGATTTGTTTATCGCCCCGCTGATAAATCCGCTCCGTCATATACAGCCCATTTGGCTTCAACTGAACAAATCCAGCAGTATTGGTTTTAATCAGATTTCCCACAAAGGAGAAACTGATAAGAGCTAAGGCAATTGGTATCACTAGGATATTAAGCAGAGAGAAACAGAGGAAAGTTTTACCACTGAAGGAGGAGCCAGCAAACTGACTGTGGGTAAATAGCAGGCTTTTGTGATTAAGCTGTCGGTTCAGTTTCAGCAGCAAAGCGACAAGAAGAAGCTGGCCACATGCAAGATAGAGTTGGGAATATGAACCGCCGATAGTCTCCAGTGGCCAGTAACCAACCAGCGCCCAGAATAACCAGATAAACAGTGGCAGCAAGATAACCTTTGGTAAATGTCGATTAAAGGCAAATCCAAGGTAGACGATAACGGCAGAAAAAAGAGAGGCCCGCCAGACCAGTTGGCTGAGTCCGGTGAAAATATGTGTCGATAAAAATAGTTGCGCAAGTTGGTCGGCGATACCGGTCAGTGCAGAAACCGCAAAAAGGAGCAAAAACAGGTTGGCAAACTTTCTCATCATTTAGTTGCCAACCGGCTGTTCAAGACTATTGAGAATATCCGCCATAATCTGATTGATCCGAAAGAATTTTTCGGGGTCGGCAAGTATTTCACCTTCAGACTGGACATATCGTGACCCATCCAGTTCATCGCGGCAATTGCTGACCAACTCCTGTGCAATTTCCGGAGTGGTCTCCAGATGAAATTGTAATCCCACAACCCGGTTGTCAAAGATAAATCCTTGGTTCTGGCACGCAACACTAAAGGCAAGGGATTGTGCCCCGGCAGGGATGTCAAAGGTATCACCATGCCAGTGAAATACTTCCAGTTGTGGCAGAATAACTGATGAAAGGATTGTCTTCTCTGCTTCGATATGACGATCGATATTAAACCAGCCAATTTCAGGATTTTTATCTTTGTAAACTTTTGCCCCAAGAGCCGCAGCAATCAGCTGAGCTCCAAGACAGATTCCCAGGACAATTTTGCCGGACCCAATAGCTTGTTGGATAAACTGTTTTTCTTGTTTCAGCCAGGGGTATTGATCTTCATCATCAACCCCCATCGGCCCACCCATCACAATCAGCCAGTCAAAATCAGCCATCTCTGGCAGGGGATCATTTTGATAGAGCCGGGTATCAGTCAGCCGATGGTTTCCAGTTTTCAGCCACGCTTCGATACTACCAAGCCCTTCAAATGGAACATGTTGCAGATAATGGATATTCATTTTCCCTCAGAAGCTTTAGGATTTATTTAACCGCTGAACTTTATTGTCATTCTGTTTCCATGTCAACAAAGCACCGTAGCATAATTTTCCATCTGCAACCTTTGTGGTTATGTTTATTGATGCTATACTTCTGGATAACTTTACGTTTTTAAAGTGGGAGAATAAAAATGA
>CAZGKZ010000208.1:0-2850 GCA_964526315.1 uncultured Geobacteraceae bacterium | reverse complement strand
GAGAGCTGATTATTGCACAATTGGTCAAATTATGCGATGTTCCACGATTGCAGTTTATGTTTGATTTTACTCTGGAAGAGATAACTTATGAAAATCCTTGTTGTTGGCTCTGGACAGGTTGGCTATTTTTTGTGTGATCGGCTTTCTCGGGAAGAGCATGAGGTCACTCTTATTGACCAAGATGAAATTGTTGTGGAGCGGGCTCAGGATCGTCTCAATGTTCTTGGTGTCGTCGGCAATGGTGCTAGTGCAGAAATTTTGGAACAAGCTGGCATAAAAGATGTCGATATCTTTATTGCTGTCACAAATATGGACGAGGTCAATATTCTCGCCTGTCTATTGGCGCGTGAATATCAGGTGAAAATTCTGGTTGCCCGAACCAAAAATATTGAATACACCAGCAGTAAAGCGGTTCTTTCCAAAGAAAAGCTGGGGATAGATCTACTGATTAATCCTGAAGATGCCGTTGCTGAAGAATTGACCAAGTTGGCCTGTGATTCCAAAGCATTTGATGTGGCTGAATTTGCTGAAGGGAAGATCTTGTTCCAGGGGTATCGGATCGAACCGGATAGTCCATTGTGTGATTTGACTTTAGCTGAATTGGGTGAATTGCGGGGGATGTATCGATTTCTGGTTGTGGCGATCAGTCGCGGCAATACAACAATTATTCCCCGTGGGGATGATGTCATTCAGGTTGGGGACCGGATCTATATTTTTGCCCCACAACAGGAACTTCCGGCAATCAACTATCTTTTGCAATCAGAACGATTAGAGAAAAAACCGAATCATCGGGTCTTTGTTCTGGGTGGCAGTCGGATCGGATTGCAGGTTGCCCGAAATTTGGAGAATCTCAATTTCAACATCAAGTTGGTTGAGAAGGATGAGGACCGTTGCATTAAATTGGCGGAGCAGTTAAACAAGGCGGTTGTTATCAATGCTGAAGGTCTGGATGTTCAGACTCTGGTTGATGAGGGGTTGACCGATGCTGATGTTTTTATTGCGGTGACCGACAACGATCAGACCAATATTTTGACCTGCCTGTTAGCTAAACAACATAAGGTGCGGCGGACCCTGGCTTTGGTGAGCCAACCGGAGTTGATTGGCCTGGCTTCTGAATTGGGGATTGATGCCTGTATTTCACCGCGACTGGCAGCAGCAGGGGCAATACTGAAATTTGTCCGTCGTGGTGATGTTATTTCCCTCACCGCTGTGGAAGGGAGTAACTCTGAGGTGCTGGAGATGGAAATTGGTAAAGAGAGTGGCTTGCTGGCAACTCCTTTGAGCCAGTTGCATTTCCCCCGTGGGGCGATTATTGGTGCTATTGTGCGGGGGGGAGATTATGAAATCCCAACGGGTGAAAGTGTCCTGGAAGCGGGAGATCGGGTGGTTGTTTTTACCCTTCCCGAGGCGTTACAGAAAGTGGAAAGGTTTTTTTCCTGAATGAACCTCATTTTGACGTTGCGCATCCTCGGTTCGCTCCTGCTGTTTCTTGGAGCCGCTCTTTTTGCCCCGCTGCCATTCTCTTTTTATTATGGAGATGGTGTCTGGGCTGCTTATATCCTCTCCGCAGTCATCTGTTTTGTGGTCGGTGGTCTGCTGTTTTCTTTCTGTAAAAGTCCCAAAGAGTTGACGGTTCGTGAAGGGTTTGCGGTCGTTACTTTTGGCTGGGCGGTGTTTGCTGTTTTCGGGGCGTTGCCGTATCTGATTTCGGGGGCTATTGCTTCTCCACTCAATGCCATTTTTGAAACGATGAGTGGTTTTACGACCACTGGTTCGACGATTCTGACTGATATAGAAGCACTGCCCCAGAGTTTACTGTTCTGGCGTTCTTTGACCCATTGGCTTGGCGGAATGGGGATCATTGTCCTCTCTCTGGCGATCCTCCCGATGTTGGGAGTGGGTGGAATGCAGCTATTTAAGGCCGAGGTTCCCGGTCCGACGGCAGATCGATTGAAACCCCGGATTCAGGATACGGCAAAAATGCTCTGGGGAGTCTATTTTTTATTGACCCTGGTTGAAGCATTATTGTTGATGTTTGGCGGGATGACTTTCTTTGATGCGATCTGCCACTCTTTTGCCACCCTGGCGACCGGTGGTTTTTCGACCCAGAATAGTTCGATTGCTGCTTATAACAGCAGTTATATCGATGGAGTTATTACCCTGTTCATGATCCTTGCCGGGATCAACTTTGCCCTCCATTTTCAGGTGTTACGTGGTAAGGCCGAAGAGTTTTTTCGCAGTGAAGAGTTGCGGGTTTACCTGGGTATCATTCTGGTTGCAACCATTATTATTATGATTTTTAACTGGAGCGGGGGGATCTACAATCATTTTAGCGAGAATTTTCGTTACTCAATTTTTCAGGTTTCGTCAATCATGACCACCACCGGATTTGCCACGGCCGATTATGAGCTGTGGCCGGTTCTGCCCCAATATATTCTGGTTCTTTTGATGTTTGTCGGTGGGTGTGCTGGTTCGACGGGTGGTGGAATTAAAGTGGCGCGAATTTTACTTCTATTCAAACATGCCCAGGTTCAGGTGTTCCGTCTTATTCATCCCCGGGCAATTCGTCTGGTTAAATTGGGAAATCATCCTGTCGATAAAGAGGTGTTGCAGGCAATTCTTGGCTTCTTTGCCCTGTTTATCAGTATTTTTGTGATTGCTTCACTGTTGCTGGCTGCTACCGGGATGGATCTGGTCTCTTCCGGAGCTTCTGTGGTTGCCTGCTTATCCAATATTGGACCGGGGCTGGGGTCTGTGGGGCCGGTCGATAACTTTGCTCACGTTCCGGCATTTGGTAAGATGGTATTGATTGTCTGTATGCTGATGGGGCGTCTTGAACTGTTCACTGTT
>CAZGKZ010000207.1:0-2874 GCA_964526315.1 uncultured Geobacteraceae bacterium | reverse complement strand
GCTGATAAAGGTGTTGCAGACCTCTGCCTTACCACTTGGCGACGGGGCCGTTAAGTATCGATTTAACGTGCGCTTTGAAGTACCAAATCGACCATAGTGTGTCAAGTGAAATCCGTTAAACTGTTGTTATTCCTCCGGCTGTTTCCAACTTATTTGATAGATGGATTGTGCATCTTCATCACTTAGATAGAGCTTCCCGTCGGTTCCCACCGTCACCGCCACCGGATGGCCCCATGAGTGGCCTGCAACCTGCCAGCCACTTAAGAAGTCTTGAATCTGCCCCACCAGCTGACCATTTTCATAGGGGATTCGGACGATCCGACCTCCAAATCCGCTTAAACCTGCAGAATCCACCCCCCCAGACAAAGCAACATAGAGACTGTTCCGATATTTTTCTGGAGCATTTAAACCTTGACCAAAAGTGATTCCAAGCGGCTTTGAATGGGCGGGAAGATCAATAACACTAGCGATTGTTTTTGAACAAAGTTCTGCAGTACCAAGCGAAATATCCGGAATCTGCTGACCATAACAGAACGGCCAACCGTAATCACCACTGGCAACAATCCGGTTAATTTCATCGGGTGGCAATTCACGGTCAAGACCATCCCTGCCAATATCTGCCCCCCAGAGGCTCTTTCCATCCGGAGAGAAAGTTAAACCAACGGTGTCCCGTAAACCACGAGCAAAAATTGTATATTCACCGGTTAAAGAATTTACTTTAAGGATTGTTGCATAGTGGTGATTTTTTTCTACACAAGCATTGCAGCGGGAACCGATTGACAAGTAAATAAACCCATCGTCTCCCTGGGTTAGAGATCGGGTCCAATGACCACCATCATCAGGCAAACCGTCCAGGACAACCCTCACCTTATCGACTTGATTATCGTGATCGGTATCCTGCAATTCTAGAAGTTGAGAAGGTTCCGCAACGTAAAGTTTCCCATTATTCCACAGCAAACCAGAGGGACGATCCATACCGGCATGATAAAGTACTGGTTGTTCTGCATACCCATCTTTGTCGCTGTCTTTAAGTTGGTAAATGGCACCAAGTTTGGGGATTGAAACATAGAGAGTCCCCTCGGAATCAAAAGTCATCATCCGCACAGGGCCGGGCAATCTTGCAAACAGCTGGATATTAATATCGGCAGATGATTCAAGGGTTCGATCAGCAACAAAAGTATCTTTACGGTCAGCAGCTCTGGTGACAATTGCAATTTGGTGTCTGACAGAGTTACTACTATCTCGCATCCGTTGTTGAAATGCCGAGATGCTGACACTACGCTCAGGAAATAGCTGGTTCAGTAACAACAGCCCCGCCATTGCGGTAAAAACAAGAGCAATCACAGTTTTCTTGCCACCAGCCGCCTTGTGAGTCAGCCCCATCCCGCCACCAAGTAACAACGTCGGACCCAGGATATATAGATTGCTAAGCTGCGGGAAACTGTTCAGAGCAAAAGCACTGAACCAACCGGCAAGCAGCAGCAAGCAGCCTATTATCAGTAGGGGGTTCTTCTTCATCAATTGTCCCTGTAAGTCAATAGAGTAGACTCAAAGAATAACACAGAGTTGACTTTAGAAAATGGAAACTGTCAAAACGAAATATCATATTTTGTTATTGCGGTGATTTTTGTACTGCTGGCAATTGTGGCAATAAAGTTCGGTGACGCGTAAAAATGGCGCTGAGTCTCAGGAGAACTCTCATCCAACTGCGATTGAGAAAACCCCGTCCCTACCATCTTTAGACAAGCCTCTTTTGCCGTCCAGAGACGGTAAAACGTCCGCCGTTTTCGAGCGGTTGCCGCTCGGTCCAGAAGCTCCTGCTCGTTATGATCAAAAAAACGCTCAGCCAATTTATGAAATTGAAGAGAGGAATCGATGTTCTCAATATCAACCCCAACAGCGGCTCTGCGAATCACCGCGATAACCGCCAGATTGGCAGAATGGGAAAGATTGAAAACAAGATCAGAATGGTGAGATAAAGCGAGTGAGGGTTTGCCACTGTTATTGTACTGGAAAATAATATCATCTGCAGAGATATCAAGGTACCGGGCCAATACCCGCCTCAATTGACACCGCCCAGCAATAAAAAACTGTCGTTTTTGTGGATCAAGTAATCGTTCTGCACGTGCTATCTCATCATCTGACATCACACTTCGGTAGTGATCAGTCGCGCCATCCAAAGACAAACGATAGAGATGAACTTCGCCATCTTGTAGAAGCGGTGTTTTATTTAACAGCTGCCAGATCGAGATCTCGACCACATCACTTCTCCCGCTGCAACCACTCCTGCAATCGCTTCATCCCCTCATCAACCGTCACTTCGGGACAATAACCGAAATCATTTTTCGCCGCAGCAAGGTCAAACCAGTGTGCCGTCGACATCTCTTTGGCAACAAACCGGGTCATCCGGGGTTCACCTGTCAAGCGCAGCAACCGGTACACTGTTTCGAGGATCACCCCGGCAGCCATCGCCAATTGGGGAGAGATCACTTTTTCAACAGCCGGAAGATCACCGGCGGCAAGAATTCGATTGACAACCTCCCACAACGGCAGCGGTTCATCGTTGGAAATAAAGTATACCTTTCCAGCAACAACAGAACCGACAGCAAGTTTGTCTCCCGCCAGAATATGGGCTTTGGCAGCATTATCGATATAGACCGTATCGACCAGACAGGGACGATCGCCGATCCGCCGCAATGCTCCCGCCCTGCCCCGCTCCAGAATCCGCGGCACCAGATGGTTATCCTCCGGGCCCCAGATCAGATGGGGACGCAATGCAACCGTTGCGAGACTCTCGTCGTTGGCTGCCAGAACCAGTTGTTCTGCTTCGGCTTTGGTCTGAGGATAGTACGCCAGAAAATGGTCGGGATACGG
>CAZGKZ010000206.1:0-2900 GCA_964526315.1 uncultured Geobacteraceae bacterium | reverse complement strand
CGCCGCACATAATTCTGGGTTTCTGCATAAGGGGGAATTCCACCATACTTGCGAACGGCTCCCGGCCCGGCATTGTAAGCCGCTAGTGCATAATCAAGATTTTGATCAAAAGAATCAAGCATTTTACGTAAATAAAATGATCCACCATAGATTGATTCAGAGGGGTCAAAGGGATTATTGACCCCAACCTCTCTAGCAGTTTCCGGCATCAGCTGCATCAGCCCCTGCGCACCACGGGATGAAACGACCTGTGGATCAAAATCGCTCTCAGCCTTGATGACCGCTTTAACCAGAGAACGATCCAGCTTGAATTTCTGAGCAAAATGGGTAATAAGGGTTTCCAACCGATAGGGCTGCCCCTCGTCACGGTAAAGACGGAACTTATTGGACGTGGGGACATTGGTAAAGTGGATCCGCCCCTGTTGATCAACATAACGGTATATCCCGGCTTGAGCCGCTAACGGTAGCAACAGCACAAACAACAGTAGAATCATAAAAGTCAGACGGACGGCATTAAACATGAGTATTTTATAACCTTTAATCAGTCATCCGTCAAGTAGAGTCTGAAATGCTTGACAACAGCTAAAACTGGGATTGATAATGCCGACGAAGTAATTCCTCTACATTCCCTGAATCTTCCTTCACTGGTAGATCTAAATAAAAAGTGGATCCTTATGAAAATAACAACAGATTTCCTGGTTATTGGCTCTGGTATAGCAGGCCTCTCCTATGCACTGAAAGTCGCTGATCAGGGAACCGTCTCACTGGTCACTAAACGGGCTATTGATACCTCTGCAACCCAGTTGGCCCAGGGTGGAATAGCAACGGTTTTTTCCACTGAAGATAACTTCGCCTCTCATGCCGAAGATACCATGATAGCCGGTGCTTATCTCTCTGATCCAGAAACTGTTGAGATGGTTGTCCAAGCCGGTCCACAAGCAATTCACGACCTGATTGACTGGGGAGTCAAATTCAGCCGGAAAGATAACGATCAATACGATTTGACCCGTGAGGGGGGACACAGTCATCGCAGAATCCTCCACGCCAAAGATGCCACCGGTCGAGAAATTGAACGGGCCTTGGTAGACGCGGCACTCAAACACCCCAATATTACCCTCTATCAGGATCATATTGCGGTTGATCTCATCACTGAAAGAAAAGTAAGACAGAAAAAACCTGCCAAAGATCGCTGTCTCGGTGCCTACATCTTGGATAAAAAGAACAGCGAGGTTATTACTTTCGGCGCTCAATTCACTATTCTGGCAACCGGTGGAGCGGGAAAAGTCTACTTTTTTACCTGCAATCCCGATATTGCCACCGGTGACGGAATTGCAATCGGCTGGCGTGCCGGAGCAACCGTTGCCAATATGGAGTTTATGCAGTTTCACCCCACTACCCTCTACCATCCCAATGCAAAATCATTCCTCATTTCTGAAGCGGTTCGTGGTGAAGGGGGAATTTTGAAACGGGGCGATGGCTATGCTTTCATGCCCGATTATCATGAATTAAAAGATTTAGCCCCAAGAGATATTGTTGCCCGGGCTATCGACAGTGAAATGAAAAAAACCGGAGCAGACAGTGTCTTCCTTGATATCACCCACAAAGGTGCCGACTTTATCAAAGGGCACTTCCCGATGATCTACGAAACCTGCCTTGGCTTCGGTATTGACATGACCAAAGAACCTATTCCGGTCGTCCCGGCCACCCACTATCTTTGCGGTGGATTGAGTGTTGATAAAAATGGGGAAACCAACATCCATAACCTGTTTGCCATCGGGGAAGTCTCCTGTACCGGATTACACGGTGCCAACCGTCTGGCAAGCAACAGTCTGCTCGAAGGGATTGTCTTTGCAAAAATAGCGGCAAAAGTCTCATTGTCCCGATTGGGGGAACAACTCCCACCCAACCCGGCTATCCCCTCCTGGGATTGTGGCAATGCCACCGATAGCGATGAGGAGGTGATCGTCGCCCATAACTGGGATGAGATCCGCCGCTGCATGTGGAATTATGTCGGGATTGTCCGCTCAGATAAACGGTTACAGCGGGCGATGAATCGCATCATGATGATTCAGGAAGAGATTGATGAGTACTACTGGGATTTCCTCATCACCGCAGATTTGATTGAGTTGCGCAACATTACCACCGTTGCCAGACTGATTGTTCAAAGTGCCCTGTCGCGGCATGAAAGTCGCGGGCTCCATTACACCATCGACTACCCTGATCGAAATGATGAGAATTTTCACCGCGATACGATTATTCCAGGGGCACGTTTTTCGGGAAAAGGATAGAACTGTGGATATCGATACGATCAGAAAAAATATCAATCAGCTGGATGATGATCTGTTACGGATTTTCAATCAGCGAGCTGCTCTGGCACTTAAAATTGGGGCGATGAAAAAGGAACTTGATCTGCCGATTTACGATCCAAAGCGCGAAAAGTTGATCTTTGAGCGGATGCAGGGAAAAAATCATGGGCCGTTAGACAATTCAGCCATCATTCGCCTGTTTGAACGGGTCATTGATGAAAGTCGTAGTCTGGAACGAACTCACGCTAAAGGAGAACGCTGAAATGCTGGTCATTATGAAAAGAAAAGCAACTGAAGAGAACCTGCAGCAGGTGAAACAGTTTTTAGTTGAACAGGATTGTGATTTTCACCAATCAACCGGAGCAGATCGGATTATTCTTGGGGTAGTCGGCGATACCAGTAATATCGATTGTTCCGTACTTAAAGAGATCGCTGGAGTGCTTGATTACTACCAGATTCCTGACGATGATTAGTGGGAGGGACGAATCCCCTCCCATTAATTCAGATACAGATATTTCTAACCAACAACCTCGGACTTAGTAAACACCGTCCTCAGTACCTGACCTGCCCCTTCAATCGCCTCACGAGCCCCCT
>CAZGKZ010000205.1:0-2903 GCA_964526315.1 uncultured Geobacteraceae bacterium | reverse complement strand
CAGGTGACGAAAGATCTGAACCAGCAGGGGATGATGACCACCATTGATATTCTTGGTGAATTTATTACCAAAATTGACGAAGCAATCAGCTTCAAAAATGATGGACTGAATATCCTCCGCACTATTGAGCGGGAGGGACTGGACGCGAACCTGTCAATTAAACCAACTCAGATGGGGCTGCTCCTCGATAAAGAAAAGTGCTTCGAGATTATCCATGAGCTGGTGGCTGAAGCGAAAAAGCTGAATAACTTTGTCCGCATCGACATTGAAGATGTGCCAGTCATAAATGACACTTTTGACTTTTTTCGTAAATTACGTGAGGAGTTTCCCGGCCACGTCGGAACAGCCTTTCAAGGTTACTTACGTCGCACCCCAGAAGATATTGTCAATCTTGCCGATGGTTACCAGAATTATCGCCTCTGTAAAGGGATCTATATTGAATCGCGCAAGGATGCCTGGAAAAATCCCCAGGCAATTAATCGTAATTACACCACCTGTCTGGAGCAGCTGCTCAAGCAGGGAGCTTATGTCGGAATTGCGACTCACGATGAATTATTGATCTTTGAGGCGATGAATCTGATTCGTCAAATGGGTTTAAAGCCTGATCAATATGAATTTCAAATGTTACTGGGGGTCGATGAGGAGTTGCGGAAGATTATCCTGGCTGCTGGTCACAAATTAAGAATTTATATCCCTTATGGTGAGGACTGGCTCCCCTACTCTAAACGGCGTCTCAAAGAGAATCCAACCATTGCTTCACATGCATTGAAGCAAATGTTTGGTTTAAACAAGCATTGATCACTATTTTCTGCTATTTTAATGAAATACCGTATCATCATCAGCCAATTCAATTGACCGGTCATGAACGGAAAGGTAGTCTTTTGCATAATACTGTTTTTAACCATCCAACAAGGAGGAACACATGAAAAGAACAATTCGTAACATTTTACTCACCCTCTGTACTGTCGCTCTGATGGCAGGACTCTCCTGGGCTGAGACTCTCAAAGTCGGTGTTCAGGCCCCAATCACCGGAAGCTATGCCAACGAAGGTCAAGGCATTGAAAACTCAGTTCGTCTGCTCGCTGCGGAGATCAACTCCAAAGGTGGCGTTATGGGCAAGAAAATTGAAGTTATCGCCTGTGATGATCAGGGAACCGCAATGGCTGCCGCAATCTGCGCTAAAGATCTGGTTAACAAAGGTGTTGCCATGGTTATCGGCTCTTACACCTCAACCTGCGCTGAAGCTGCACAAAAAACCTATTTCAATGCTGGCGTTCTGCAGACTTCTGATGGTACCGCTGATGGTCTGACCCAACACGGTTACTGGACATTCCTGCGTAACTCATTCCCGAACAGTGCTGAAGCTGTTTTTGCCGCTAACTACATGGTTAATGTCAAAGCGTACAAAAATATTGCTGTCATCTCTGATTTCTCCAGCTATGCTGCTGGTCTGGCTGAAGCCGTTGTTGCTGAAGTTAAAAAAGCCGGTGGCAATGTTGTCACTTACGCTAAAATCAAGGCTGATTCACAGAACTTTACCCCAGTTTTGACCAATATCAAATCCAAGAAGCCTGATGCAATTTTCTTCGCCGGTTACTACACTGACGGTGGTCAACTTCGTGCGCAACAGGTTGCTCTGGGAATCAAAGCTGATTTCATCGGTGGCGATGCCAACGACAATCCTGACTTTGCTAAGCTGGCCGGTTCGGCAGCCAAAGGGGCTTTCATTATTAATGTTCCAACCCCAGAAATGCTCCCCTATGATGTCGCTAAAAACTTCCTGAAAAACTATGAAACAACCTACGGTATGCTTCCACCATCCATCTGGACCTTGATGAATGCTGACGGTATGCGTGCTATTGTTTACGCTATGGAGCAGACACAAAGCTTTGATAACAAAAAAGTAGCCGATTACCTGATGAGCATGGACAAGCCACTCCCAGGGATTACTGGCCCATTACAGTTTGCCAAAGATGGTAACCGGATCGGCAGCAGTTACATGACGTTTGAAATTCAGGGCGACAACAGCTACAAGGTTGTTTACGCTCAATAATATTTGATTCAAAACAGTAGAACCAACAGGGGGCGGGAAAATGCCTACGGTGTATTTTCGCCCCCTTTGTCTACCCTTCAGAGGTGATGGAAAGAAACTAAACACTTTCTTTGACCTGTGAACGGCAGATTAGCGGACTGATCCAAATTAAATGGGAGCAAGTTTTCATGGATATTTTTCTGCAACAATTGGCAAATGGCCTGACCATCGGTAGTATCTTTGCCTTGGTTGCTCTTGGCTACACGATGGTTTACGGGGTGATGAAGTTGATCAACTTCGCCCATGGTGACATGGTGGCAGCCTCAGCATTCGTCGGCCTGACAATCTATACCCAGGTGATGGGACAGGCAACTTCACTGTTTGCCGTGATTGCAATTTTCATTCTAGCTGCAGCGGTCATGGCTTGTGTTGGAATCATCCTTGAAAGACTTGCCTACCGACCACTTCGAGAAGCACCACGACTATCAGCTGTCGTTTCAGCTCTCGGTGCCAGCCTGATGATCCAGAACGGGATTATGCTGATCTGGGGGCCACGGATGCGGATTTTCCCCGAATTGATACCGCAGGTCTACTGGGATATTAACGGGGTTGTCCTCAGCCTGATTCAGGTCATTATATTAGCCCTGTCGCTCATTCTGATGATTGCCCTCTACCTGTTTGTTGAGAAGACCCGGATGGGTGCCGCCATTAGGGCCAGCGCCATTGATCAGGATGCTGCCCGCCTGATGGGGATCAACGTCAACAAGGTTATCGCCCTGATCTTCATCATCGGTTCCTCTCTGGGTGCGGTCGGCGGTCTATTTATCGGCCTCTACTATCGTGGCATCACCTTCAATATGGGTTGGCAATA
>CAZGKZ010000204.1:0-2934 GCA_964526315.1 uncultured Geobacteraceae bacterium | reverse complement strand
AATCTTGGTGCTGCCGATTTTTGTCTTTCGGTGTTTAAAGATAATGCCGGAGTCATTGAGTTTAACAGCGACTGGAGTCTGGTTTTTAAAGTTGAAACCCATAATTCTCCCAGCGCCCTCGACCCTTATGGTGGTGCGCTGACCGGGATAGTCGGGGTCAACCGGGACGGGGTGGGAACCGGAATGGGGGCTCGGCTGATTTTTAATACCGATGTGTTCTGTTTTGCTTCACCCTTCTTGGAAAAAGAGCTACCGCCACGGTTATTGCATCCCCGCCGGATTTTTGAAGGGGTTGTCGAAGGGGTGGAACACGGTGGCAATAAAAGCGGTATCCCAACCATCAATGGCTCGTTGGTATTTGATGACCGGTTTGCCGGCAAACCGCTGGTTTATTGTGGCACCGCCGCATTGATGCCACGTCTTCTCAATGGTCGGCCATGCCACGAAAAAGAGGTTCTGGTTGGTGATCATATAGTGATGACCGGTGGGCGAATTGGTAAAGATGGAATTCACGGCGCAACCTTCTCTTCGGAAGAACTGCATGCCGGCTCTCCGGTGACTGCCGTACAGATTGGTGATCCGATTACCCAGCGGAAGATGTTTGATTTTCTGCTGCTGGCCCGTGACCGGGGACTCTATAATTCAATTACCGATAACGGTGCCGGGGGACTCTCTTCATCAGTTGGTGAGATGGCCGAAGATACCGGTGGATTTGAACTCCATCTCGATCGTGCTCCATTGAAGTATCCGGGTTTGCAGCCGTGGGAAATCCTCATTTCTGAAGCTCAGGAGCGGATGACTCTGGCCGTTCCAGGCGATAAGCTGGATGCTTTTATTACCCTGGCCACTGAGATGGATGTTGAGGCGACCGACCTTGGAATATTTACCGATTCCGGTTATTTCCATTGCCTCTACGAAGGAAAAACCGTTTGCTATCTCGATATGGATTTTGTCCATGAAGGGGTGCCACAACTGGTGATTCCGGCAAAATGGGAGCCGAAACAATTATCTGAACCGGACTTTGCCCAGCCAGTTGATCTGACTGATGAATTACAGCAACTGCTGTCCCGTTTAAATATCTGTTCCAAAGAATCGGTGGTCCGTCGCTACGACCATGAGGTGCAAGCTGGAACCGTGATCAAACCTCTGATCGGGGTGGCCAACGATGGTCCCTCTGACGCTGCAGTGTTCCGCCCGTTGCTCGACTCTTTCGAGGGGGTGGTGGTCGCTCATGGCATTTGCCCAAGCTACAGTGATATTGATACCTACCACATGATGGCTTGTGCGATTGATGAAGGATTGCGCAATTATGTCGCTGTGGGGGGTGATATTGATCATGTTGCCGGGCTGGATAACTTCTGCTGGTGTGATCCGGTCGAGAGTGCCAAAACGCCGGATGGTCAATATAAAGCGGCGCAGTTGGTTCGGGCCAATCAGGCTCTGTACGATTATTGTGTCGCCTACTCGGTGCCGCTGATTTCCGGTAAAGATTCGATGAAGAATGATTATCAGATCGGTGACACCAAAATCTCAATTCCACCAACCGTGCTGTTTTCGGTGATCGGTAAGATTTCTGATGTGTGCAAGGCGGTTTCGATGGATGTCAAGCGTCCCGGTGATCTGGTCTATCTGCTCGGGACGACACGGGATGAACTGGGTGGATCGGAATATTACGCCCAGCATGGAGAACTGGGGGCGCAAGTGCCGCAAGTTAATGCGGAGGAGGCCCTGCTTCGCTACCGGACTCTCAATCGTGCGCAGCAGCAGGGTTTGATCGCTTCCTGCCATGATTTGTCGGATGGCGGCCTGGGAGTTGCATTGGCTGAATCTGCATTTGCCGGTGGTTTTGGTATTCAGGCAGAACTCTCTTATGTTGATGTTGCCGGTTCGGTGCGTGAAGATAAGCTGCTCTTTTCTGAATCACAGAGCCGTTTGTTGGTGACGGTGCATCCGGAAGATGATGAGGCTTTTGTGGCACTGTTTGCCGGGCAGAGTTGCTGCAGGATCGGTCAGGTGACGACCCAAACTGAACTGATCATTAACGGGTTGCACGGGCAGAGATTAGTGGACGTGTCACTTAAGGATCTGAAACAGGCGTGGCAAGCGCCACTGCGGGAGATGTAGAATGGCTAGAACCGTTAAAGCAATCGTTATTTCCGGCAATGGAACCAACTGTGAAGATGCCGTTGCTCATGCCTGCCACCTTGCTGGTGCCAGTGCTGATATCGTCCATATCTCTGAACTGCTGGCCGGTCGGGTCAAGCTGGAAGATTACCATTTTCTCCACTTGGTCGGCGGTTTTCTTGATGGCGATGATCTCGGCAGTGCCAAAGCTGGGGCAAACCGTCTGTTACACGCCCGGGTTGCCGGTCAGGTAGAACCTCTTGCGAGCCGGATGAAGGAGTTTATTGCCGCCGGTAAGTTGGTCATGGGTGTGTGTAATGGTTTTCAACTGATGGTCAAGATGGGCCTGCTGCCCGCGATCAATGCTGATTTTCAACAGAGCTGCACTTTGACCAATAATGATCATGGCCGTTTTGAAGATCGTTGGTGCTGGTTGAAAGTTGATCAGGACTCGCCCTGTGTCTATACCCGGGGATTGAATGGACTCTATCTCCCAATCCGCCATGGTGAGGGGAAGTTCGTGACCGATTCTCCTGAGACGTTGCAGCAACTGGAGAATGATCATTTAACCGTGCTGAAGTATGCTGACCGCGATCTCCATCCAACCATGGAATTTCCGGAGAATCCAAACGGTAGCCAGCATGCGATTGCCGGGATCTGTGATCCGACCGGACGACTGTTCGGCTTGATGCCTCACCCCGAAGCGTTTACCCATCGGACCCATCATCCCCGCTGGACCCGGGAAATATTGCCTGACGAGGGGATGGGGTTGCTGTTGTATCGCAACGCGATCAAGTTTATTGAAAAAGA
>CAZGKZ010000203.1:0-2945 GCA_964526315.1 uncultured Geobacteraceae bacterium | reverse complement strand
CCGATACAGATACTTTCATCGGCAAGACTGACATGCAACGCATCATGATCAACATCAGAGTGAACCGCGACTGTTTTGATCCCCATCTCTTTACAGGCACGAATGATTCGAATGGCAATTTCACCACGGTTCGCTATAAGTATTTTATGGAACATTTCTTCAACTCCCACAGCAGAACAACCCTTAACAGGCTGTAACGGCGTTAAAATGTTGTCTCTTAATATTGCTGCAGATTAAAGTCGCTCAACCAGGAAAAGAGTTTCACCAAACTCAACCGGAGTTGCGTCATCTTTGACAATCTCGATGATCTTACACTTAAACTCCGCCTCGATCTCATTAAATAACTTCATTGCTTCTACCAAGCAGAGAGTTTGCCCCGCCTCAACAATATCACCAACTTCAACAAAGGGGGCGACATCAGGTGAAGGTTTGCGATAAACAGTACCCACCATGGGGGAGGGTACAGCATCATACATATCATTAGCGACCGGATCAGTGGCCACAGGAGCAGCGTCTTTTGCCGGGGTCATGGCCACCGGAGCAGCAATGGGAGAAGAAGCTAGAGGAGCAGCAACCTGAACATATTCTTTTTCGGGGCCCCGCTTAATGTGAATTTTTCCGTCCTGATTTTCCAGGTCAAATTCAGTAATATCAGTTTCTGTCACCAATTTTATTAAACTTTTCAGATCTTTCAGTTCCATTGTTTTTCCTCCTGAAAAACTCTTATACACCTAATTGATTGAATTGTTTCGGAATCGAAGTTATTAATTCATAACCATCTGCAGTTACAACAATAGTATCTTCAATTCTTACACCGCCAACGTCGGGAATATAGATCCCCGGTTCTATAGTAAAAACCATCCCCTCACACAGTTTTTGATCCGAACGAGAGGTGATAGCAGGATATTCATGTATCTCTAATCCTACACCATGTCCTAAGCCATGGCCAAAATATTCTCCATAACCAGCCGTTGAAATAAAATCACGGGCAACTGCATCCAAATCACAGATTGCCACTTCCGGCCGAATAAAGGCAAGAGCTGAATCATGAGCTTCTAACACAATATCAAAAATTTGTCGAAGTTTTCCATCAACTTGACCAATTGCCAGGGTCACAGTCTCGTCCGAATGGTAACCGGCCACTCTGGTACCAAAATCGATAGTGAGCAACTCTCCATTTTTGATATTTTTGTCGCTGGCAACACCGTGAGGTAATGCACCACGCACCCCAGAAGCGACGATAAAGTCAAACGCAT
This sequence comes from uncultured Geobacteraceae bacterium, assembly GCA_964526315.1. GTDB lineage: Bacteria > Desulfobacterota > Desulfuromonadia > Desulfuromonadales > Geopsychrobacteraceae > Desulfuromusa. The sequence goes on along the minus strand of CAZGKZ010000203.1, from coordinate 1,689 downwards.
TGGCTTCACCACCCAAACGTTTCAATGTAATCTCTAGCTCCAGAGCTATTTCACGCTCACTGATACCGGCCCTTATTTGCGGTAAAACCGCAGTCAAAGCCTGCTGATTTAAATCAGCGGCAGATTTAAGAGCGACAAGTTCAGTCTCAGTCTTAATACCACGGAGGGGTTTTAACTGTGTAGAGAGAGGACACCATTTAAGAGGATATTTTACCAGACCGGCTAACTCTTCGTAGACCGCAACACTGACACTTGCCGCATCAAAACCAACCCGTTGACTTCTCATGGTTGTGAGATGATCTATCACCGCCTGTAATTTATTTTTGTAGCAGTAAATCTGACTGGCATGAACCTGTTTTTGAGCTTGCTCAATATAACGGGAATCAGTCAAAAAGATAGATTTATCAGCCGCCATAAGCAAAACGCCATCCGTGCCGGTAAATCCACACAAATAGCGTATATTTGGAAGGCCGAAAATGATTAATACATCGAGCTTTTCAGCCAACAAAAGATTTCTGACAAACTCGTTTTTCCGCTCAGTCACACTCCACCCTGCTTTGCAAATGGTTCGATAGTGCCCGCAGAGCCAGACCGTACCCGAAAGCACCGAAACCAGAGATTTGGCCAATAGCCACCGGCGCAATATAGGAGTGGTGGCGAAACTCTTCCCGTGCATGGATATTGGAGAGGTGAACTTCAACCGTTGGAAGAGCGACCCCACTGATAGCATCGCGCAAAGCAATACTTGTATGGGTATACCCACCAGGATTGATAATAATTCCAGAGTAGTTTTCCCGAGCAGCTCGTTGCACCTGATCTATGAGATCCCCCTCGTGATTTGATTGATAGGTTTCGAGTGTGAATCCGAGGGAAACTGCTTCCAGCTGCAATTTTTCCATCGTCTGATCGAGGGAAATGTGGCCATAAATTTCTGGCTCGCGGACTCCCAATAAATTCAAATTTGGACCGTTGAGAACCAATAATTTCATAGATTAGACCAATAACAATCGAAGTGCAGGAGCTTCACGCATCAACAGATAGCGCCCCTGACCATAATTACCGTGACGATCAATCAGCAGAGCAACAAAATATTCATCAGTTAAAGGATGGATAATAATATAATAATTCTCAGTCTTAATCGAAACTTCCTGCAACGAACCAACTTTCAAGATATCGGAAGCATTACGAATTTCTTTGATCACATTTGAATATTCGATTCCAACCAGGCTCAAGTCAAGACGATTATTATCAATACTGAATTGATCAATACCGATACCATCATAACCCATTAAAACAGCACCAACTCCCCCGGAACAATCTGAAACAATATTTTTCAAAATCTGATTAAACATTCCCACTCCTTTGCTGAATATTTGAGAGCCAGCGATTGAATGTACTCAAGGGTGTATCAGCTGACAGACTGTTAACCGAAGCAGAGGCGACAACTTCTGTTTCTGGCTCCTCAGGCTGCTGAAGAGGTATCTCTATCTCTACAGCAGAGTCTGCAGCAACGACTTGAGCAGGCTCAGCAAGAACTGATTCTATCTCATCTGACGTTTTTGTTCCATGCTGATTTTCTTCATCTAATTGAGCTTCAAGCTCTTTAACTTTACGTCTAAATAACAGATCATCTGGATTCAGCGCTGATAATCGCTGAAAAAGATCAAGGGCTTTGGCCGTTAATCCTTG
>CAZGKZ010000202.1:0-2953 GCA_964526315.1 uncultured Geobacteraceae bacterium | reverse complement strand
AGAGGGACACCAGATGCGGAAACTACCGTAAAAGCGGACTTTAAGTACCACAGGGGCAGAGAAAGAGTCAAGCTAGTTCTCACCAAATGTTAACTGTCAGGATTGATGAAAAATAAAAAACGCCCCGGAAACTCCGCTCCAGGGCGTACATGGTAAATTGATATTTTATTTACTTCAGACTTTTACCATCTCTACTGCTGTGAGGTTGTCTCCATCCGCCATTAACTGCTGAATTCCAAGAGCAGTAAAGTTGTGCGGCGCAAAAATTAATCCCCGTGGAACAGATTCACTGATCAGAACTTTACCAGCCGTTGACCCCGTGGAGCTGGTCAACTTGAGAGTATCACCATCAGCAACTCCTGCGGTCTTGGCATCTTCTGTATTCAGTTGCAAAACCCCTTCGGGCTCCACTTCCAGTGGTGCTGGTGCCCAAGTTGAAGTTGTTCCAAAGTGACCCGATGAGGTTCCGGTCAATAATTGCAATCCCTCTGCAGCAGAACCTGCGGTGATCAATTGATATTTGAGCCCACCATCGTCAACCTGCGGCAGCCGCAGCAAACAGGTATTGCGCTCATCATCAAGAAACTCAGCATCGGTATAAAGGGTCGTCAATTCACTGATCTCAGCAGAGAGATCGGCTCGATTTAACGTATATGTGGTTTTATTCAGGCGACCATAGAGCTCGGCAAAAATCTCCAGATCCTCTCGACTCTGCCCAACCGGACGAATCGCCTGATCAAAACTTCGAACAACTTGATCAAGAGAAGTAAAACTCCCCGGTTTTTCAGCATAGGAACATCCCGGCAAAACGACTGTTGCCAGACGGGTAACATCAGAGGGGAAAATATCCTGAACAACCAGAATTTCAACTTTTTCCAGAGCCTTCATCCAGCGACTACTGTTCGGGAAATTTTGTGGATTGGTTGCCGCCAGATAGAGGAAACGGATTGTCCCCGCTTCAATCCCCTGTAGAATAGCGTCAGCATCAAGTCCACCATCCGGGAGATCACAATTCCAAGCTTTACCGAATTTATCTTTATTGTCACTGTAAGATTGGAACCCGGGAAGATTTTCAGGATAAACACCCATATTGAGAACTCCCTGGGTATTTCCTTTTTCATCCAGAGGGAAAACTCCACCGGCAGAACGGAGAGCACCACTGAGAATTGCCAGGTTAGCGGCAGCTGCTGACTTTTCGGTACCAGAGGCCGATTTGCAAATATCGGAACCAAAAATAACCACAACCTTTTCAGCTGCTCCGATAATATCGGCGGCCTGTTCCAAAGCCTCACGAGTCAGACCCGTCGTCGCAATCACCTTTTCCAAATCAACAGCGGTTAAATCTGCTTTCAGTTCAGAAAAGTTAGCAACAGTCCGCTGCAATTCGTCCTCATCGAGGTGATTCCGGTCCAATAATAATCGACCAATGCCACTTGCCAGAGCAATTTCACTGCCCGGTTTATAACTTAATTGACTCTCAGCAAATTGGGTCAGATGAATCTTACGCATATTGGCAATGACCAGCTTGCCGTTATTACGCCGCACTGCATCCTGAATCTGCCAATCGACTGCGGGAGCCTCAGCTGAAGGGTCTGCACCAAAAACCAACACCGCATCCGCATCACCGATAGCACTCAAACGATTACTGGCACCGTGCAACCCGAGTCCATTATCGAGGGCAGACAGCGCACGTAATGCACCGAAGCGAGCCTCAGAATCGATATTATTTGTGCCGATTGCTCCACGGAAAAGTTTCTGGAATAGGTAGTTCTCTTCATTGGTTAAACGGGGAGAGGAGAACCCGGCAATAGCCGCAGGACCACTTTCAGTCTTAATCCGTTCAATCTCGTCGACAACCTTATCAAAAGCCTTATCCCAGGAAACTGCATTTTGCCTGACCAGCGGAGAAGTCAGTCGTTTTTTATGGTTAATATAGCCATAACCGAAGAAACCACCGACACAGAGAGTTCCCTTATTGGTTGTCCCCTCATCGTTGGAGGTCACCCGCAATACCTCATTGTCCTTGACATTAAGATCGATCTGACACTGGCTTGGACAATAGGTACAGACCGATGGAACTTTAGTCAGGGTCCAGGGGCGTGCTTTAAATTTATACGGTTTGGAAATCATCGTTCCGGTTGGACAGACAGCAACACAGTTCCCGCAGTAAGTACAATTTTCAACCCTCTTATCAATAAATGCTCGGTCCCCTTTATCGTTAACAAACAGAGCATCAGCACCGATCAGTTCGTGACAGACTTTAACGCATTTTTCACAGAGGATACAGCGGTTGGGGACCTGCTGAATCAATGGCCAGTGATTGATTGTATCCGGATTGACATCATCAGCCATAAATTCCTGACGGGTCACATCCAGCTCATAACAGATGTCCTGCAGATCACATTCACCACCAGCGTCACACACCGGACAATCGAGGGGGTGATTCACTAGAATCAACTCCATGATCTGTTTACGGCTTCGAGCCAGTTTTTCTGATTGTGTGGTAACGTTGATCCCCTCTTTAACCGGAGTATTGCAAGCGGTCATTGGACGATCGACACCCTCAATTTCCACGGCACAAACCCGGCAAGCACCCGTTGTTGATATTTTTTCCAGCCAACAGAGAGTTGGAATATGGATATCGATTTGCCGAGCAGCTTCAAGAATTGTGGTGTTCTCGGGAACACTTACCGACTTACCGTCTATCGTCAGGTTGACCATATTATTTTCACCTCGAATACTGGCTAATTTACCCGGGCCAATCGATTAATCTGGTCCCGAGCACAAAGCTTTTAATATTTTTACGTTAAACAGCAATCATCGAAACACGGTAACAACGCAGGCAACGTTCCGCTTCCATAACGGCTTCACTGTCAGAAAAACCAAGTTCAACTTCGTTATAATTCCCTGCACTGGCACGCTCTTTACCATGGATTTCATGCTGATCAAAACG
>CAZGKZ010000201.1:0-2965 GCA_964526315.1 uncultured Geobacteraceae bacterium | reverse complement strand
CTGAACGACAATAAAGTTACACACAATTTCAACAGGTTACACCGGCACAGAAATGGCATTAATGTTGCACATGAAAGGGTTTTCAATTCAACATAACTGTTATGGAAACCCGATAAATGATTTTACAAAGAACTTTAAAAAAATCGGTCACAATCTCTGGAATAGGGCTACATAGTGGTCATCGGATTAATCTGAGATTACGCCCCGCGATTGTAAATACTGGCATTATCTTCCATCGTACTGATGGGAAGCAGACTGTCGATATAAAAGCTTGTGCTGAAAATGTTGTCGATACTCGCATGGCGACCGTTATTGGTCATCAAGGGGTGACCGTGTCAACTATAGAGCACCTGATGGCAGCTTTGGCGGCTTTTGGTATTGATAATCTCCATATTGATATTGATGGGCCAGAGGTTCCGGTCCTTGATGGCAGTGCAGCATATTTCATCCGTGAAATTCAACGGGCCGAAGTCAAAAAACTCAACCGTAGCCGAAAATTCATCGCAATCCAGAAACCTCTGGAAATTATTGAGGGGGAAAAACGGATTCGCATTATCCCTTCCCGCTTTTTTCGAATTTCATTTGATATCGCCTTTGATCATCCGGCTATCGCAGTACAGAACTACAGCATGAAATTCTCCACTGAAGTTTTCTGCAAAGAGATTGCCGCCGCCAGGACATTCGGCTTTCTCCATGAAGTTGAGCAGCTTAAAGCAATGGGACTGGCTCGTGGTGGATCTCTTGAAAATGCAGTTGTTATTGACAACAACGGGGTCATGAACCCGGAGGGGCTCCGCTACCCGGATGAGTTCGTCCGCCATAAAATTCTTGATGCCTTCGGTGATTTCAGCCTACTGGGAATGTCGCTACTTGGTCACATCAAAGCATATAAGGGTGGTCATGATCTGAATGCAAAGATGGTTCGGATGATCAAAGACAATCCAAGCCACTGGACCTACGTTGAATTTGATGAACAAACTCTCCGTGAAGCAGAACAGAGTGACGTAAAATCATTCTCCCCCGACCTTGTCTGGGATAAAGCGTAGCCACAATATTCTGCTCTTTTCGTTCCTGACGTTCCTACCCAATAAAGCAGAAACGATAAATAACCTTCCACGTGCGTATCAACAGTGACAGCTGAATAGAACCATTTAATCGAGATGGCCCTGTTCAAATACTCAAAAAACAACTATAATCGTCCCCCTAAAACCGTTTCGACAATCATGCATTCAGCTTTTATTTTCAAAAAAACAGAAATTGTGAATCCGCATGATGACACGCGTTGATGAAGTTTGGTTTCATTCTATACTGAGCAAAAACAGCAAAAGGAGAAGGGGCTTGATGATTCCAGTTGTTTACAAGAATGGTAAAGAAGATATGGTTGAACAGAAATTTCTGGATATACTTCTCCACATCGGAGAGATTCAGGAGTTCCGCCGGAGTGACCATTGGGTCAACGTGACTGAAGACTCAATCCGGACATCCCGGCAAAGTAAATACAGTGGTGAAGATAGACGCACCCACGGTGGCACCGAATTGACATCGGCTATGGGCATTTGATTTATTCTTCAAAATCCGTAGCGCGTCACTGTCCTGATTATTTTTCACCCTCATCCTCAGTCCCTGAATCGCCAAAGAAAACCCTGACAACACTCTTGAACTCCCCATCGACCTGTTTAATTATAGGTACAATAAGTTTTTCACTCAAACCGAGTTCATCCCAAGCCTTAAGTTGCAACTCTGGAATCTCATCAATCAACATCACTTCATGCCCACAAGCATGCGCAAGGATATCGGCAAGATGAACGATACAGGCTTCCGTTGAATAATGTGCCAGACGGGGGGAATGATGGCTACCAATCATCCGGATTAATGCCGGTGATAATCGCCATTTTTCTGCCAGCATTTTCCCGACAATGCTGTGATCCGTCTGCAGACAGTCTTGCTCAGCTCGATACACCGGCAGACGCTGCTCTCGGGCCCTTACGATCACAGCGGAATATTGAGCCGGCATTCGAGAAAGTAGAATCAGCCGCCCGATATCATGCAACAGCCCACCAATAAAGTATTTCTCAGCATCCTTTTCACCCAGATGATCAGCAAGAACCTTGGAGAACAGACCACAGCGGATAGAGTGGCGCCAAAAAGAGTCCATATTAAATAAATCAGAAGGAATGTTTTTAAATTGTTTAATAACTGTAATTCCCAAGGTCAAAACTGATAGTTCATTTGTCCCAAGAATAGAAACTGCCCGTGATACAGAATCAATCTTGCCGGAAAATCCATAAAAAGGGCTATTAACAAGTCGCAACAACCGCACAGTTAAGCTGGCATCCTTACTGATCAGCTCAGCGAGCTGATGAGATGAAGAGTTTGGCTGATTTAAGAGCTCAACAATGTGAGTATAAACTGTCGGCAATGAAACGATATCGACATCCCCCTTAAGAAGTTGGGGGATACTTAACGGTGGTGGACATACCTGTGGGACAGCGGGTAGTGCCGCAGCCAAAGAAACGGCAGGAGACCCACCCTGCTGCAGATTCGAAGCAAGGTGGTGGACAATATGCCGATAAAGGGATGAAATCGGTTCTTGATCAAGATCATTCAGAATAAAACGTTGCTGCAGATAGTTTTCGGCCTGCTCAATAAACTCAGAACTTAATTCCTGATTTTGACAATATTCTCCCCCCAAACTTGATTCCGCAATCGCTGCCTCTACAATTCCCCATGATTTCAGAATTTTGAGATGCTCACTCTGGAGAGAAGAACCTGCGGCCAAAACAAAACGCCCGGTTGGGGTCACAAGATCCTCTGCCAAAACCATTCCTACAGTTAAATCATCAATATAAATAAGTGCCAAAGTATCAATCCTTAAACTAACCAGAAACAACTTGCATAGCAACGTATCGGGAAGAAGGTTAAAACAGTAGAGATTCGTTCACCTTAACAAGAAAGCAGGAATTAG
>CAZGKZ010000200.1:0-2966 GCA_964526315.1 uncultured Geobacteraceae bacterium | reverse complement strand
CAACAGCAGGCACGGGAAAACCATCGTTTATCAATCTTACAGTTTTATGAAAATATTATTTCCACCAATGATCTTCTGGATGCACAAACACTCCTCACCCGTGCAGAAACCAACCTGCAGGCAGCCCATTATGGGATACTGCTGGCCGATGCTCAACTCAGCTTCGCCTTGGGGCAAGACCCTCTTCCCGATTCGGAGTCCCACTGATGGCCAGATGCAATAATCAGGAAGAAATCCTCAGCGCAGCCATTCCGCTTTTTTCCGCCTCCGGTTATGCTGGAGTCAGCATGCGGGATATCGCCCGCGCCTGCCATCTTAATGTGGGTAGCCTCTACCACCATTTCAGAGACAAACAGCATCTCCACCTGGCGGCCATACAACAGGCCTTTACCGACCGCTCTGCTCCTCTTCTGGAAATTTTAGATGGCACTGAACCTCCTCTGCAACGGTTGACTCATATGATTGATCTCTTTTGTCATCTCCTCAGTAAGGATCAAACTTTCAGTCGCCTGATACAACGAGAGTTACTGGATGCCGATGAAGTTCGTTTAAAATTCCTTGCCGACCATGTGTTTGGGAAATTTTCAAACACCTTGAATGATCTTTGCCGGGAATTAAACCCACAGTTTGATCCAGCACTGCTGGCCAATTCAATCATCGGGATGATTATCTACCTGTTCCAATCTGCCCCATTACGGAAAAACTTATTCGGCTTTCGGGAAGAACATGAACAACCTGAAATTATCAGCCAGCACCTGCAGCAACTTCTTTGCCAGGGGCTGAATCAACCAACGTCAATACGAGGTATTGCATGAGCCACCAGCCGGAGAAATCCCCAACTTCCAGTAAACGCAGGATTGCAATCATCGTCCTGATTCTGATGATGATTATTCTGGTCATCGGTTTGTTCCGTTTTGTTCATCACCGGCTCAACTATGCGATGACGAATGCGGTTTTTGTCGCCAGCGACAGTTTAACTGAGATCGGCTTTGAGCGGGTCGGTGGAGTTATCGTGGCACTGCCGGTCAAAGAAGGGGATTCCGTTCAGCAAGGACAAGTTGTCGCCAGAATTGACCCGCAACACTACCAGTTAACGGTTGACAAACTGACGGCAGAAACCCAGTTTGCCAGTGAAAAAATGGAATCCCTCCAGCTAAAACGGCAGCGGGTGGAGCAAGAACTGACCCTGCAGACCAAGCTGACAGCTCAGGATATTGACCGAATCAAAAAGGAACAACAAGCCGCCGTCGCGCGGGTGACCAGCTTGCAAGCCCGGATTACCCAGTTACAACGAGATCAACAGCGGTTGAGCAGACTCTTTGATCAGCAAGTGATTCCCCGGCAAAAGCTGGAGAAACTGACAACACAGTTAGAATCATCCCGAGCGGATCTGGTTGCATTGCAGCGAAACCAGCAAGCCTTTGATCCGGTCAAACAGGCGGCACAAATTCAGCAACAACTTTCCATCACCCGGCAACAACAGTTACTGGAACTCGATCGTGAACTCGCTGCAGCCGGTGCAAAAATCGAACAATTGCAGGCGACACTCGACAATGCCCGTCGCGATTTAAACAATACAGTACTAAAAAGTCCCCTGACGGGTCGGGTGGCAAAACGTTTTATCAACCAGGGGGGAAGTACTGCCCCGGGTCGACCCGTACTGGCTTTGGTCAATCCCCAGGATCTCTACATTATTGCCCTGTTGGAAGAAAATAAGCTCAGTGGAGTTGAACCCGGAAACGAAGCCCTGATCCGTATTGATGCTTATACAGATCAGGAATGGCAGGGAGAAGTGGAACAAGTACTGCCCGCTTCAGCTGCCACTTTTGCACTGGCACCACGAGATATTTCTGCCGGAGAATTTACCAAAGTGGCACAACGAATTCCGATCCGCATCCGCATCACCGAAGGTCCTCTGGAAAAATTACGCATCGGGCTGGGTGGTGAAATAGAAATTCGCCGTCGGAAAGATTAATGGAAACAGCAGAAAAAACTATTGCTGAGTCTATTTCACCGGGGTACCGCAGTCTGCTGACCCTGATTGTCATGACCGGTTCGTTTATGGCAATTTTGGATACCACCGTTGTTGATGTTGTGGTTCCAAAAATGATGGGCCCTCTGGCAACCGACCTTTATGGTGTCCAATGGGTCATCACCGCCTACATGACTGCTGCTGCAGTCGCTCTGCTGTTAACCCACAGTCTGGGGAGTGTCCTCGGCCTGAAACGATTGTTTCTCATTGGTTTGGCCGTTTTCACATTTTCCAGCACCTTCTGCGGATTGGCGGGAACCCTTTCACAGATGGTCACCGCCCGAGTGCTTCAGGGAATTGGCGAGGCCTTCATTATGGCCAGCGCACAAACAATCCTGTTTCTCATCTATCCACCAGAAAAACGGGGCTTGGCGATGGGAATTTACGCCATGGGGGTCAGTTTTGCTCCCTCTCTGGGACCAACTGTTGGTGGCTGGATCACTGAACACCTTGACTGGCGCTGGGTATTTTACATCAACCTGCCAATTGGCACACTCAATCTGATCGCTGGGGCTTTCTTTCTCCCCCGCCTGGCAGGAAAAGCGACCAAACTCCAGTTTAACTTTCGCAGTTACCTGCTACTGGGTGGATTTACCATCAGCCTGCTGATTCTTCTCTCCAAAGGGCAACAGCTGGGCTGGGGACAATCAACCCTGATCGGAGTACTTGGTTATTGTGCAGCAATTCTTTTAGTGCTCTACATTCTCAGTGAAATATTCAGTAAACAGCCATTGATTGATGTCCACATTTTCCGTGACCGGGTTTATACCCTCTCAATGGGTTTCTATTTTTTCGTTCTCGGCCTGTCGATCTATCAGATTTTTTACCTGCTCCCCCTCTATTATGAGAATCTCAAGCACCTCAGTACCTTTGATACCGGGCTGCACATGCTGGCCTTTGCTGTATTTATCGCCATCTTCTCACCACTGGCGGG
>CAZGKZ010000199.1:1580-2970 GCA_964526315.1 uncultured Geobacteraceae bacterium | reverse complement strand
CCTGTTCAGGCAAGCACAAGCAATAATTTGACAGCAACGCACTGTAGAGAGTAGTCTGCCGTTCCTTTTCCGTATCAACAAAAGAGAGTAAGCAATGAAAAAGCAACCAAAAAAAAGGGCGGCAACCAGACGACAAATCGAGACCATCAAGGTGACAATAGACTCTCTCGATAACTCCGGCATCGGCCTTGCTCCACACGACAATAAAATTGCGCTGGTTCAGGGTGCCCTTCCGGGGGAAACCGTGATTGCTGAAGTTGAACATACCGGCCGCACCCATATTTTCACAAAACTGCAACGGGTTCTGCGCAATTCCCCGCAACGGACCACAAATATTCCCTGTAAGGTTGCAGATGAGTGTCTGGGATGCCCACTGATCGCGATGAAATACGCCGACCAGCTATTATTTAAACAGCAACGGGTTGCCGAAGCGCTGTTGCAGCAGGGGCTGTTAGATGACGTTCAGGTTTTGCCGGTGCTTCCATCTGATCCAAATTTTGGTTATCGGGCCAGTGCTAAACTGGTTTTCTCCCGTAACCGGGAAAAAGTTTTGATCGGACTCTACAAACGGGGCAGTCATGACGTGATTGATTGTTCCGAGTGTCCGGTTCACCACCCGCTGATCAATCGGATCGCTGAAGTGGTTCGCGATGAAGTACAAAAGCAAAGAATTTCAGTCTACAAATCGCAGCAGCAACGGGGACTGCTTCGCCACCTGTTGATTCGGGTCAGCCCATTCAGCGGCAAGGCGCTAGTGACATTTGTCTGCAACTTTCGTGATCTGCAACAACTCCCCAAATTGACCAAGGCACTGATGCGGAAAGTTCCAGAGGTGATCGGTGTCCATCAGAACCTGAACAGCTCATCGGGAAATGTAATTATGGGTGAGAAAACTCTGAAATTACATGGTCTTCCAGATTTAATCGAAAGGATCGGTGATATCCGTTTACGGATCTCCCCGGAAGCATTTTTCCAGATCAATACCGTGCAGGCTACCCGGATTTATGCTCTGGTACGCGAGTGGGCCAACCTGAACAAACGGGATAGAGTGATTGATCTCTATTGTGGAATTGGGGGGATCGCCCTCCATCTGGCAAAAGATGCCGGCACCGTTGTAGGGATTGAATCTGTCGCCGGAGCGGTTAGAAATGCAACCGAAAACAGTCGCTTGAATGATCTACCCAACTGCCGTTTTTTTGCTGGAGATGCCGCCGAAGAGTTACAAAAACACGGGGGAGAAGGACTCTCTCTCATAACCATCAACCCACCCCGAAAAGGGTGTTCTGCAGAGCTGCTACAAACTCTTTATCAACTTAAACCAAAACAGATTATCTATGTTTCGTGTGATCCAGACACTCTGGCCGCTGATCTAAAAATTCTCACCGACAAT
>CAZGKZ010000199.1:0-1480 GCA_964526315.1 uncultured Geobacteraceae bacterium | reverse complement strand
ATACACCGGGCTAAATTACAGAGCAGTTTTTCCTTCTCCCGCCCTTTTTCCATGATCACTTTGCGTTGCCGATTTTTGGGAAACCCTTTGACTGAATATTCCACCATCTGCCCGGTTTCCAGATATTCACACACCAGACTTTTTGACATGAAAGAGATCCCGCCACCGGCAAGAATAGACTGCCGGGTCAGACGTAAATCATCTGACGTCACAACAGAAGCAAAATCAGACAATCCCCGACCCTGCTCTTCCAGCCCACGAACCAGCAGTTGACGAGAGCTGCACTCCTCTTCCCGAACGAACAATGGATAGGAGAATATCGAACTGATCGCGTGCTCACCAGTCAATAGATCCAGCTTGGGTGATGCAACAAAGACCAGATCGTCCTGTGGTAAAGGGTAGGCCTGAAACATACTAAAATCAGTATGAGGACAATGTTCAACAATTGCAATGTCATACTCCTTATTTAACACCCCTTCGAGAGCCTCATTCGGATTATTGAGAACAAAATTCAGATCAGCCGGTGCCCCGCCACTCTCCAGCATAAATCGATTGAGCACTCCCGACAGGTAAACAGCACCAAAGGTCGGGGTGCAACAGAGGGAAACCTTTTGTCGCCCATTGAGCTGCTTCAATCGACCGAGCAGTGAATCCTCAACACCAACAATCCGTCGTGCACTCTCCAGCACCACTTCACCCGCTTTCGTCAACAGCAATTTCCCTCCGGAACGGTCAAACAGAATATGACCAAAAGTTTCCTCAAGAAACTTGATCCGTTGCGATATCGCCGACTGAGTCAGATGGAGGTGCCGCGCAGCATTAGAGAAACTACCCGTTTCTACGACGGTTACCAGAGTTTTAAAATATCTTGTATCCATACCATTATCTACATATTTAGTTATTGGAATATTAACATAAGTTATGTGGTTAATTCATGTAACTATTTGAATATCATGAATTTTGATTATTTCTAAGGCTAATATACCCATTAAAAGTATTTGCTTCAAGAAAATTCTATTCGCAGGTAAAGTGCGTAATGTGAAAAAATACCATACATAGAGTTTCCCTCATATTTCCCGGCAGAAAGGAGGCCTTTACAAATACCGGGCTGAATTTAATAAAAACAAGAAAGGTAAGTTGTTCCATCTCATTTTGAGAACCTTAAAGGAGGTAACATGTTATTCAAGTCAACCGGCACAAAAACCGGCAGACTGGTGAAGCTTCTTCCCCTGCTATTGATCCTGGCCGCTTGTGCCACGGGTGCAATCAGGGAAAAGTTGTTAACCATGCCGCAGATTGAAGGTGCCACCTATGTCGGACAAGACACCTGTCTCGAATGTCACGATGATATGGCGGAAAGTTTCAGCATGAACATTCACGGCCGCCTGGCCGATTTTGAAATGCTCGGCGCTGAAAAAGGCTGCGAATCCTGCCACGGTCCTGGCAGCCTGCACGTTGATGGTGAAGGTGATACCGATCA
>CAZGKZ010000198.1:0-2970 GCA_964526315.1 uncultured Geobacteraceae bacterium | reverse complement strand
CTTATTCTGATTAGAATTGACAAATAGTAAAGAAGATGACATAGTTCTACGGGGACGAAAGGATTCTACTATGTCACTTTTAATTAATAGTAATGTTTCAGCATTAAAGGCTTTGGGTGCTAAACAGGGGATTACCGCCAATAATATTGCTAACAGTGAAACCAAAGAATTTAAAAAATCAACGGCTATTCTGGAAGAGGGTGTCAATGGAGCGGTCGAAGTAAAGGCACAAATAATCAATACTCCCGGAACCATGATTCAGCAGCCGGATGGTACGTTGGAAGAGATGTCCAATGTCGATATTGTTCAGGAAGTGACCGACATGATCCCGACCAAACATGCCTATGAAGCCAACCTGAAGGCTTTAAAAACTACGGCCGAAATGGAAGATTCTATTCTCGACCTGATCGGTTGAAGCTTTTTTCCGCTAAAGAGTTTATCCGAGCTGTTTTACTCTTCGTCTTTTTCGTCTTCAAAGAGGTGATATTTTTCCCGAAACTGTTCTAATTCGTTTTGAGTGTCCTCACGTTTTGCATCTGCTTTTGCTGAACGCCGGGTTGCTTTATCCAGTTCAACCTTGATTCTTTCCAAATTTTTGTGCAGGGATTCAAGTTCTTCTTTCGATTCATCATCGTGTCGTGCTGTTATCATTTTTTTCAGGTTCAGGTCGAAATCTTCTTTGATTTTATCCAATGCCGCCTCCGCATCTTCAACCCGCTGTGTTGCAGCGGTAAACAAGTCTTCTGCTTCGGCTAACTGGCCGGCAATTCCGGTGTCCGGTTCAGCGTCCAACTGGATATCCTGGGCAGCCAGAACCATAGCAACAATCGGTAGATGTTGTAACAGATGGGTAATTTTAGCCCCACTTCCGTCGAAAATCTTTCCTTCCCTTAATATGACTGGAAGAAAAACTAAACTGCTGGATTTTGAATGGGCAATGATTGTTTCACTGTCCTGATCTTCTACAATGACTGCTTCAGCAACGATTCGGAATTGGTCCAGTTCTTCGACCAGAGCTTCTTCGGTTGCCTGGGGATTATTGTCCTCTATCGGTAGTAATACCCGTAAGCTGGCATTTGACCAAAAGGAATCCCGAGTCATCAAGTAACCGAGGAGTAACATCAGCGAACCATTTGGTCCCCGCTCATACCAGATGTCAATTTGTCGCTGGTCTTCTGGTTGGTCGTACATGCTTTGCCACTTTTGTTCCTCAGTATCAAAAATGACCAGGTTATAGTCGAGGCGCAATGCCATCCGTAAAATTTTCCCATAAGTTTTCATGTTTCTGCTCAGAAATTTTTCCAGGGAAAAACTGTTATGGTTGAGCAGTATGGTGTTGGCTCGCAGTGGGCCAATTCCGAAAGACTGGAGGAGAACTGAACTTCCAATTTCAAAATCTGGAGCACCGACAACCAGAGGAAAAGCTTGGACACCACTGCTGCTGATATCTTCATAGAGCTCTTTTTCTACCTGTTCCTTTTGTTGATGGAGTTGATTGTTATTGCCAACCAACAATCTGATGAGGGTGATTAAGCCACTCTTTCCACCCATCCAGGCTGCAAGGTGTAATAACTGTTGTCGCTGTTCATTCTTATCAGAAAAGATCAAAATCTGGGGGCGCCAATCACGGGGGTGTTCCAAATCTTGAGAAACTTGCAGCAAGTGTTCACGAACTTGTTGCAGATGATAGGATCGGCGGCTATCTGCCCAGCGAGTCTGCTGTGCCGTACGCTGGAGATACAGGTACAGAATGTAGAGAACTGCAACGGCTAAAGCTCCGGATTTCCAATCAATGGCCAGCATGACCAACAGGCAGATCACGGCTCCCGCTAGACTGATCCGATGGTGATACCATTTGAAACGGGGGCGGAAAGAGGGGCTTTCCGAGCGTGCTTCAAAGTAGGTTGCATAGTTTAATAATCCATAAGAGATGAGGAAGAACATCGCAACTATACTGGCGATCAGATTAAGGTTACCAAGACTGACAGTTAGAATGGCAATCACTGCGGCAAGTAAAACTCCCCGGCGGGGATTATTTGCCGGACCTACACCTTTGGCAAAAGGGTTGAGAATTGGAAAGATTTTATCAGCGGCTAACGCTTGCAAAATCCGTGGAGCGCCGAGAAATGAGGCCATTGCTGAGGAGAGGGTTGCAGCAAAGACTCCCGCCGTAATCAGAACCGGCAACCAGGCGACTTTGTCCATTGCATGATAGTCACTGAGCAGAATGTCTTGTGGTAGTGTTCCGGCAAAAAGGAGGGCTGCACTAAAATAGACAAGGATCGATATCCCTACCGCCATAAATGTCCCAAGGGGAAGACTTTTGCCGGGATCCTCTAGCTCGCCAGACATACTGACTCCCTGGGTAAAGCCGGTTACGGCAGGGAAAAAAATTGCAAATAGCACCCAGAACCCTTGACCCGATCCCATTGTTTCCCAATTTTTTTGAAAAATTTGGTTATCCCATTGGAATAGTCCGCCCAGAAAAAAAGATAGCAGGGCAATAATCAGGATCCCCATTACCACAAATTGAAAACGGGTTGCCCAGTCTGCTCCCTGCCAAGCGAGAATAAATAATCCCGCAATGGCTACGATTGCAATGATCTGGGCTGTGCCGTTTCCGGTTCCCAGCAGTCTGGAGAAAATCTCACCAAATCCGATACAGTAAAATCCAACCGAAACCGATTGGGCAATAAAGAGAACCAGACCTAACGCTCCGCCAAATTCGAGGCCGAGAGTTCGAGAAATTAAAAAATAATCACCACCCCCACGAACGGTCAGGTTGGTTGCAATTGCCGACAACGAGATACTGGTTAAAACTGAAATCAGGTTGGCGACCAGGATGATCAACAGTGCCTGCTTTATCCCTGCAGCACCGACAACATATCCCAGGCGCATGAATAGAATAATCCCAAGAATAGTCAGGACACTTGGAGTGAAAACTCCGGCAAAGGTTCCCAGTTTCTTGTC
>CAZGKZ010000197.1:0-2972 GCA_964526315.1 uncultured Geobacteraceae bacterium | reverse complement strand
ACCGCAAAGTGAAAGTGTTGAATTTTAACTGCAGGATTAAGCTGCCAATGCAGTTTCTTCCAACTTTTTTTTGCTGGAATGGGACTGTTCGGTTGGCAGTCTTCGGCTAATACTGTCTCAGCGCAGAAAAAATGGTAGGTGATTAAATCTTGAGCGACCTCGATCAGTTCTGCCTGCTTATTTGATTTAAGCTGGTCGGCGATATAGTGTTGTTGCAGGGAGAGGATTTCCTCCGGTTGCCAGTTTTCTGCCGCCAGTTTTTTGTGTTGATCAATATTTTTCTGTTGCTGGAGCCATTGCTGGAATTGATCGAGAAACTGGCTTGGGGAGAGTTTCACGACATGGCACAACTGTAAAAAGAAACCGACCGCCCGGCCGCGGTTATAGAAAATATCCGTTGCTGTTGCCAGCTGCTGACTCTTTTGTAGATCCTGCCGGGAATAGGTTTTATTGGTCAGTAGCCGGTAGGGGGGAGAGGACTCTCCCTGGATACCAAACTCCTCTTGATTTTCAAATAACTCGGTTCCCGGAAGAACTGCCAGAGGGAAAATATCAACCTGATTGGGTTGCAGTCGCAAGGTGAAGTCGAGGCTGTTGGTGAAACCGGCATGATCATCTCCCGGCAGACCATAGATGAGATCCAGCCCAAAGGTGATTCCCCTCTCGGTCATCTGTTGCAGTCGTTTCTGCATCTGTTGAGGCATCAAGTTACGGTGGAGTGGCTTTAGAACCTCCGCCGTGGCTGATTGTAGGCCGATCTGGATTGAACAGGAGAGCTGAGCAAGAAGATCAATGGTTGCAGTATCCAGAAAATCAGCTTTTGCTTCAATGTGGTAGTGAATAGCGGGGGCGATTTCCAGCAACATCTGCAGCAGTTTTTTGCCCCTCTGAGCTGGGGCATTGAAGGTCGAATCAAGAATCCAGATCTGGGCAACCTGGTGTTTGGCAAAGAGTTTTAACTCTTGACGTAAACGCTCTTCCGGAAAGGGACGAACCCCTTGGTGTCCCTTAGCATCGTAACAAAATGCACAATTAAACCGACATCCTCTAGCTACCTCCCAGAGAACCCCGCAGTTCTTTTCCAGTGGTAACTGTCCGTTGAGCCATGGTGAAGGGAGAAGGGAAAGATCGGGACAAATGGCGGCGGCAGGAAAAATATCTCCATTTTGTGTTGCAGATATAAATCCGGCAGCTCCAATGGGGGATTCTCCAGCACTGAACTGCATGATTAATTCAGCAAATGAAACTTCTCCTTCGCCACGAGTGACTCCGTCCAATGCTCCCTCTTCAATAACCTTTAAGCTGTCAGCACTGGCTTCCGGTCCCCCAGCAAGGAGGATCAAGTCAGGTTTTTTTTGTCGTAATGATCGTGAAAGCTGCAGGATTTGCCGACGGTTCCAGAGATAAAGGGGGAAAGCGATGATGCCGGGGGTGTGATTCAGTAACTGTTGTGCGAGGCTCTCAATGTCTGTATCGGGAAAGAGATCAACGAGCTCGGTCTGTTGTTGTAACTCTGTTGACAGGCAGGCCTTAAGTGACCCCGCCGCTAAGGGAATTGCTTGTGCCGATGGGCGGACATGCAGAGTCGCTAGCAAAATACGCATAGAATTTTATTTCTTCAGACTGACTTTAATGCGGGGCTTTTCACCGCTGCTGTCAATGCTGAATTCCACGGTTTTATCGCCGTAGCGGGCTCGAATCTTCTCCCGCTGGGTCGCAAGAAATGCAGCAACTTTTTCTGCACTGGGGGCTTTTCCAGAAAGGCCACAAGTTTTTCTGGCCTGGCTGAGTTGTTGTTGCAACTTGGTTGCTTCAATTTTTGGATCGATAGATTTTGTGCTTCTGGTTGATGTTGTTGCCGCTGTCGGTTTCAGCTTGCTGGTGTGGCGATGATATTTACCATCGTCGATCATCCGGAGGATCCGGTCCCAATATTGTCCGTAAGACATGAAGCGTGAAGTAATCCCCTGATAGCGAAATTTCAGATCAGTCCAGACAATATGCCGATTGGTAAAGTGGCGAATCCGCCGGGAGATATTCTTACGGTCATTGTAAGGTTCCCGTTTTTCGATTCCGGCGAAATATTGTTCGTAGTGAATTTCCAGCTCTTTAATCGCTTGCTGAATATCATCAAGTTCTTGTATTAACTGGCGTCGTTCATCCATCCCTGATACCTCCGTGGAGAACTATACGTGAGTCATTGAATAATGTAAATAATTGCAATTTTATCGTTATTTTGAGTGGATGCTACTTGACTTGGCAATCGTTATTTTGAGATAATTAAATTTATTTTAATGCTAAATCATAAATAAGATAGCGAGGATACTCTATGAAAGATGGATTAGCCGCGGTCATTCTGGCTGCTGGAAAAGGGACCAGGATGAAATCGGCCTTGCCGAAAGTTTTGCATCCAATCTGTGGACAACCGATGCTCTACTATCCGCTTGAAGCAGCCAGACTTGCAGGGTTTAAGCAGCTGAAAGTGGTTATTGGTCACGGTGCAGAACAGGTTTCAGATATTTTTTCCGCTGATGATATTACCTGGATCAAGCAGAGTGACCAATTGGGAACCGGGCATGCCATGATGTGTGCTGCCGATTCACTGCGCGGTTATTCGGGTGCATTATTGTTGCTTTGTGGCGATGTCCCGTTAATCCAGGCGGATACTTTACAGCAGTTACAAAACTACCATTCCCAGCAGCAAGCTGCGGTTACGGTGTTGACCGCGCAGATGCCAAATCCTTCCGGTTATGGGCGAGTGATTCGCGATGGTGAGCAGATTTTGCGGATTGTTGAAGAGAAGGATGCTGATGAACAACAGCGCCAGGTGACCGAAATCAATACTGGAACCTATCTGTTTGATGCGGCTTTTGTTCTCTCAGCGCTAAAGGGGCTGAATAAGAATAATGCCCAGCGAGAATATTACCTGACAGATGTCGTTGCTGCAGCGGTTGCTGCGGGAGAAAAAACCC
>CAZGKZ010000196.1:0-2983 GCA_964526315.1 uncultured Geobacteraceae bacterium | reverse complement strand
CGCAAACCCGGTGAAGCAATTGAGGGTATTGCACCGATCCAGGACAGTCGGGTAGATGCGCTGAAAGACCTTTATCACCCTGAAAAAACCACCTATGCCGAGAATCAGTTTGTTCTTTGCCCAGATATTACCGATAGTAGCAGTTCATCGCGGTTGTGGATGGACCCGGCGCGACGCTGTGATCTTCTCTGTTTGCTGATTCGGGACTTTGACTCACCGGATATTTTTCATCCCTCTGGTTCGGTCGATCCGGCGCGGGATCGGGCTATGATTGAGACGGAACTGCTGCTGGCCGATATGCAGCTGGTTGAAACCCGCTTGCAGCGGATTGCCAAGGAGAAGAAGGGGGGACAAACCACCGAGCAGGTTCTGGAAGAAGAGATCTTGCAGCGGTTTAACAGTGCTTTAGAGGAAGAAAAATTTCTCAGTAGTGTTAATCTCGAACCCCATGAAGAGAAGTTGATCAACAGTCTTGATCTGGTCACCCGTACTCCACTGTTGTTTGCTTATAATGTTGCTGAAGATGATATCGGCAAAGATTTTGGTGCTGGTGTATTCACTATCTCCTGTGCCATTGAGAGTGAAATTGCGGCCATTGATGATGAGGAAGAACGGCAGGAGTTTATGGACGCGATGGGGATCACCCAGCCCAGTCTTGAGCGGATTAATGCGGCCCTCTATGATGCTCTGGGTCTGATGAGTTTCTATACTTCCGGTGTGGACGAATGTCGAGCGTGGACGATTCGTAAGGGTTCCACTGCCCCGGTCGCTGGCGGCAAGATCCACAGTGACATTGAACGTGGCTTTATTCGGGTCGAGGTGATGAAATTTGATGACCTGATGGCTGCCGGTTCTGAACAGGGAGTGAAACAGGCGGGCAAGATGCAGTTGAATGGTAAGGATTATATTATTGAAGATGGGGATATCTGCAATTTCTTGTTTAATGTTTAGGGGCTTGGCGAACTTTCCATGAATCTTCTCGGAAGCTCCAGGTTAAGGGTCAGATTTTTAAGATTAAGTAAGATATATACAAGATGGAGTAACGATGAGCCCTGAACTTATCTATGAAATTGGCATTGCCGGAGCGTTTTTGATGGCCTTTGTCTGGTCATTTATTTTTGATAAAAAAAAGCCTCCGACGGTAAGGGAATTTATTGCAAAATTGATTGCCAGAGCACTGTTTATTGGTTTTATCTATATTGTCATCGTCGGTTTTTTCTATCTCGCCGTTGGTACCGGATATGGCTCCTGATTATTAGTGAAAGGCTCGCCAACGATGCGCGAGCCTTCTGTTTTATAATTAATGTCCCTGATCACGGGATTATCCGCCACCTCTAAGTGCCGAATTGATGGAAAACCTTCTCAACTGCTGTATGTTATCTTCGATAGGCATTCCTCCTTTCCTGTTATTTATATTTTATCACGGATTATCCCGTGGTCAACTTATGGGCTGATTTTTATCAATTAGACAAATCCTTTACTGTTGGGGACAATTCAGTTATTTTGGTACAAATGATAACCTAAAAGGTTTTGAGCTGCAGTTATCTGAAAAAAATCTGGAAACTATGGGTTAATGAATAAGCGTTTTTTGAAAGTGGTGATTATGACTTCCGGTGGTGCTCTGTTGGGTGCACTACTGGGATATCTAGGGCAATGTGCTGGTAGTACCTGAGGTGCTACATCGAGTCCCTGGACCGGGACTCTTTATGGTTCGTTGGTTGGTTTTATCCTTGGGTGTCTCCCCGGTGAAAATGATAAGTGACTGACCTATATAGTCAATTATCATGAGATGTGACATTCACAAGAAATCTGATAACCTTACGGAAGAGTTATTTTTATCTCTGTGATAGTTCTTAATGTCTAATAAAAAGGAGCAAAATCATGACAGATAATAACCAGAAAAATAGTGAGCAAGATGATGTCAGTTTGTATGAAAAAATTGTTTCACAAACTGAAGAGTTGATGACGAGCGGTCGTAAAACTCTGGATGAAGCACTTAAGCGAGCTGGCGATGAATTATCCTCAGCAGGTAACTTCACTCGTGAACAGTCTGAAAAAATATCAACTTTCATAAAGCGTGACATCCAGCATGTAATTGATACGACCAGCAAAAGTACAACGAATGTGAAAAAAGCTGTTAATCCTCAACGGCTTAGTGTCGGTGCTCAAAGTATCTTTGCTAAAATCTTGTCAGGGACTGCTGAAACTTTAAGTGAATGGGCTCAAAAATCGGAACAAAATTTAGAATTTAAAACGGGTGAAATTACCAGTCCCGGATCACTGACCTGTAAAGAATGTGGTGAAGTGATTTATATGAAAAAAACTGGCAGAATTCCCCCTTGTCCCAAGTGTCATCACACCCGGTATCGGAAATCCTATTAGCACCGGATGGTGTGAAAAGGTTAAGGTGGAAAGTTCACTTGTCTAGCTGAAGGTTTTTCTATATATTTCCTCTGTTCTGCAGATTTTATTATTGAGGAGTCTTTATATGGGTTTGTTGAGTCGTTTTTTTAAGAATGATGACGAGGAAGAGCAGGGATCAGCACCACCAGAGGTTCTACCATTGAGAAATGACCCCTGCTGGTGTAACAGTGGTCTCAAATATAAGAAATGTCATCTTGAACAGGATCGGATTTTTTTGGAGAAAAGGCGTCGTAAAGTGTTGGAGGCAAGAAATGCCTGTACCTCATATTTTGGGGGCTGAGGCCCTCGACGTTAAAACCCGGTCGGGTTTTAAAACATTGTAGAAAATCAAATTATATCATTTACATGGGGACGGAAATCAATTCTGTCCCCATGCTACTTTAACCATTTAACCTTTCAGGCGATCTATGTCTTTAACTCTACCAGCTATTGCACTTGTTTGTGGTTTAATTCTGCTGGTCTGGAGTGCTGACCGTTTTATTGTCGGGGCTGCTGCAACGGCTCGGTATGCTGGAATGCCGCCATTATTGATCGGGATGGTGGTGATTGGCTTTGGTAC
>CAZGKZ010000195.1:0-2986 GCA_964526315.1 uncultured Geobacteraceae bacterium | reverse complement strand
AGAAAAGTTGTCCCCACGTCATTTTTCTGGGAGATTCTGCAACCGGGGAGTGGTCTTGGCAACAGGAACAGTATCTGCCTGGATTTCGAAAAACCATCCAGGAAAGCTATGAAGAAGCAGGTAAAAATGGATTTTTCGGGTCATTGGAAGAATATACTGCAACGATAAAAGTTGACAAATGTGCCACCATTGCCGCCGCTGTCATCTCTGAAAAATCAGCTTTCATGCTCGCCATTTCCACATCAGATATTGGTTGTGGCGGAATGTACAATGGGACAATCTATGGCGCTTTTGATTTTTTAACCGGAGCCAGGACCTGCCCGATCCTCTCAGTCAGTCAGCAGTAACAGTGGATAAGTCCCGGATAAAAAGGCAGGCTCGGTACAGAGTATCTACTCTGACATCACGTTTCAATCGGCAAGGTGATCTCTATCAGCAAGCCCCCTTGAGAGCGATTTTTTGCTGTGATCGTTCCAGAGTGTAGCTTGATCGCCCGTTCAGCAATTGCCAACCCAATCCCGGTTCCGCCAGTTTGACGATCCCGCGCGGCTGCAACCCGGTAAAAAGGTTCAAACAATTTTTCCAGAGACTCTTCCGGGACTCCGGGACCATGATCGGCAACCTGAATCGTCCAATATTCTGCTGCTTTAATTAAGTCGACTGACACAATGGTATTAGCAGCGGTGTATTTGACGGCATTGCGAATCACATTTTCCAGTGCTTGTGCCAGAAGCTCCTCTGATCCCGTATAAATAGCAACGTCTGGGGCATTGCAGACAACCCGGCACTGGCGTGTTGCCGCCTCATAATTGGCATCCTCCACCAGGTTGGTAAGCAACTCCTGTAAATCAAATTTTTGCACCGGAACAACATTGAGCCCACTTTCCAGACGGGTCAGATTGAGGAGTTGCCCGATCATGATGTTCATCCGTTCTGCTTCCAGTTCAATCCTTGCCAGTGCTTTAATCTGCGCAGCAGAACTTTCCTGCTGCCGGGCCAGTTCCAGAGCTATTCCCAACCGGGCGAGAGGAGAACGTAATTCATGAGAGATATCCCGCAATAGATTCTTTTGCGATCCGATCAAGTTCTCAATTTTTTCTGCCATTTCATCAAAATCATGTGCTAATCCGGCTAATTCGTTATTCCCTTTGATCTGATCGCCAATCCGGGTCGATAGATCGCCATCCGCAAACTTACGCGTTGCCCTGCGTAAACGACCAATGGGAGAAGTCAGAGAGCGGGCCAGGAAATAACAGACCACTGCGGTTATTGCCAACAGGATCAGTAATCTCCAGCCGAGAAATCCGTGGGTTATCCCTTTGACCAAGTTCCGCGCTGGCGGCCGTTCTGGTAGACTGATGGCAACAAAATAGGTTTTTCCGGAAGCCCCGTGAACGATACTGGCCAGGCCATTTCGAGCCCCCATCTTGGGGAAAACAACCTCACCACTATGCATTGCCCGATGGGCCATATGCTGCATCCGCCGTGGGACCCGCCTTCGTGTCAATGGTTGACTATCCTGATCGAACAATAACAGGCGGATTCCAGACTCTGACATCAGTGTCTTGGAAAACCCATCCAAACCATCAATCCCCTCTTGCTCATATGCCTGAATGGCTTCACGCCCATATTCAGCAATCGCCTGTCGGGCAAAACTCTGCTGTGCAAGGGGGGGAAATTCTTGATCGCGAAAGTAAGTCAGCACCACGACTGCAGTTGCAACCAGTAGAATGATCAACAGAAAATAGAGAAAAATTTTCAGGAACAAACTCCGCATCAGGATTGTCCTTCTGGTAGGGAATAGAGATAACCGACGCTGCGAATCGTTCTGATTCGTTCCGTTTTACCATCATAATGGCCAAGTTTTTTCCGTAATGCACTGACATGCACATCAATACTGCGATCATAAGCCGATAACCGCCGGCCAAGAACCGTTTCCACCAGGTCATCCCGGCTGATCACCTCTCCGGCTCGTGACAACAACACTTCGAGCAGATTGAACTCAACGGAGGTTAATTCAATATTTTCACCCGCGCGCTTAACCGTACGATCCGTTGTACAAAGGATGATATCACCAACCTTCAGTTCGACTGGCTTACCGTTGGGATGTTGCTGATCTTCTACTGATTCGGTCCGGCGTTGAATCGCCCGAATCCGTGCGACCAGTTCACGCGGATTAAATGGCTTCGGCAGATAATCATCGGCTCCCAGTTCCAACCCGACAATCCGGTCAACGTCATCCCCACGGGCGGTCAACATAATGACCGGAACCTTACTCGACTCACGAATTTTGCGGAGGACATCAAAACCATTCATTTCCGGCAACATCACATCCAGAATCACCAGGACGTATTCTGCAGCAAGGGCCTGTACTGCCCCCTGCTTACCATCATTAACCATCTCAACCACAAAACCTTCACCACTGAGATAATCTGTCAATAACTCACAAAGCTCTATATCATCGTCTATGACCAGAATTCGATTCATCACCACTCCTCAGCTGTTCTTCTCCCATCAATCATAACTGGATTATTCTTCACCGGGGTGTAAAGAATTGTTAAGAACCCCGACCTCAGAAACTTTACATAACTTTACCAGATTTTTACAGCACTTAACCCACCCTTCAGGTTTTTTACCCTATAGTCGAATCATCAAATAACGAAAACAATCACTGAAACTAAAGGAGAAAAATTATGAAAAAAATCACCATTATTCCAATCTTGATGATCGGAACCTTACTTGTTGCTGGATCTGCTTTCGCCTGGTCCGGTGGGCATAACAAAAAAAACTGTGACGGTTTTCAAGGTCATAGGGGTCAGGGGATGACCCAGGAACAGCACGACGATCGAATGGAAAATCGACTTGAAAAAATGGCGGTGATTCTTGACCTGACGGAACAACAGCAGGAACAACTTGAGACCCTATTTGAAAAAAAATGGCAGAATCATCAATCTATGCGCACAGAAATGGAAGCCAGCCGGAAAAC
>CAZGKZ010000194.1:0-3012 GCA_964526315.1 uncultured Geobacteraceae bacterium | reverse complement strand
TACCCGATGGTGAAAAAGGTGAACTGGTTATTACCACCATCACCAAAGAAGGGATCCCACTGATCCGCTATCGGACCCGAGACATCACCCGTTTGTTCAAAGAACCCTGTATTTGTGGCCGGACCCATGCGCGGATTGAACGGTTAAGTGGTCGCAGTGATGATATGCTGATCATCCGGGGCGTCAATGTCTTCCCCAGCCAGATTGAATCGGTCATCTTTGGTGTTGAGGGTATCGAACCCCATTATCAACTGATTGTTGACCGTGAGGGGAACCTTGATACGCTGGAGGTCCAGGTTGAAGTCAACGAACAAACATTTTCCGATGAAATCAAAGTTCTCCAAGGACTTTCGAATAAAATCAGAAAAGATATTAAAGACTTACTTGGTGTCACCTGCAAAATAAGGCTGGTTGAACCAAAAACGATTGCCCGTAGCGAAGGAAAAGCCAAGCGAGTGATTGATAACCGGAAAAAAGAATCCTGAGGAGGCAGATATGAAGGTTGAGCAGATTTCGATTTTTATCGAAAATAAATCGGGTCGTCTGGCAGAGGTCACCGGAGTTCTAGCTGAATCCGGGATTAATATCCGGGCATTGTCATTAGCTGATACCTCTGACTTTGGTATCTTGCGGTTGATTGTCAACGACAGTCAAAAAGCTCTTAAAGTTTTGCGCGAGCAACGTTTTACCGTCAGTATCACCGATGTTATTGGTGTTGAAGTTCCGGACTCACCGGGTGGACTGACCTCGCTGTTGCAGATTCTTGATCAGAACAACGTTAACGTAGAATATATGTATGCGTTTGCCGAATTCTCGGGGAATAATGCCATTATTATTTTCCGTTTTGATAATGTTGACGAGGCAATATCGGCATTGTCTGCACATGATGTTAAAATTTTACCAAGCGAACGGATAACTTCAATTTAACGTTATATCAATCAGTTAACTAATAAGACTTAAAGTTATACTATGAATTTACCTATTAATATCTGGGATCGTGACGCGGAATGTCTTCCTCGCGAAGAGATTCGTCACCAACAACTACAGAACCTGCAGAAGACCTTGTCTCTGGTTGCGACAAAGGTCCCATGTTATCAGGCTAAATTTAAAGAATCAGGTTTTCAACCCGGTGACTTAAAGACTCTTGAAGATTTAACTCACTTACCATTTACAACCAAAGATGATCTGCGGGTTAATTATCCCTACGGGATGTTCGCGGTTCCAATGCGTGACGTAGTGAGAATCCACTCCTCATCCGGAACGACCGGCAAGCCAACGGTTGTCGGCTACACCAAAGAGGATATAAAAACCTGGACTGAACTGGTTGCCCGTTTTATGACTGCCGCCGGAGTGACCGAGGAAGATATTGTCCACATCGCCTTCGGTTACGGGTTATTTACTGGCGCTTTTGGTTTGCACTATGGTTCAGAGGCCATCGGTGCGTCGGTTATCCCCATTTCTGGTGGCAATACCGATAAACAATTGATGATTATGCAGGATTATCGTTCGTCTGCTCTGGTTTGCACCCCATCCTACGGTTTAACTCTTGCGGATCGGATGGAAAAGCAGGGGATGGATCCAAGTTCTCTGGCTTTAAAAGTTGGTCTGTTTGGAGCAGAACCGTGGAGCGAGCAGATGCGGATAGAGCTTGAACAGCGGCTGGGGATTATTGCGACGGATAATTACGGTTTATCTGAAATTATGGGTCCAGGAGTCGCTGGTGAATGTCTCTATAAGCAGGGGATGCATCTGGCCGAAGATCATTTTCTGGCAGAAATCATTGATCCGGATACCGGGGTCGTGTTGCCAGAGGGTGCCGTAGGAGAGCTGGTACTCACCAGTTTAACCAAACAGGCGTTCCCAATGATCCGCTATCGGACTCGCGATATCACCCGCTTGCATTACGAAACCTGCGAATGTGGCCGCACTTTGGCGAGAATGGAAAAAACTCGCGGTCGTACCGATGATATGCTGATTATTAAAGGGGTCAATGTATTCCCGACCCAGATTGAAGAAGTGTTATTCCAGATCGAAGGGTGTCAACCCCATTATCAGTTAATTGTCGATCGGGAAAACAATATGGATTCACTGGAAGTTCAGGTTGAAGTCAATGAACATATTTTCTTTGATGAAATGAAGCAACAGCGACAATTTGTTGTCCAGGCAGAGAAACGGCTGGCAACGGTTCTCGGGGTCAGTGCAAAAGTCAAACTGGTTGAACCGCAATCTATTAAACGTCATGAAGGCAAAGCAATTCGGGTTATTGACCGGCGGAAACAGTAACTTAGTTTTTCTTATTTATCCCTTACTCACTATGAGCGTCCAATTAAAATCATATCAGTATTAATCCTCTTTATCTTGTGATTATATATACATATTGTTGTAGATTGACTCTGTTCATTATGTCCCTGTAACCACGATTCAGTTAACTCAAACTGTCCGAATTCTCAGAATCCCAACTCCTTATTAGTGGAGGATTTACATGAAAATTACCGCACTCAAAAGAATCAATTTTATCCTGCTGGTTATTTTACTCGGAGCCTTTCTGACGGCCTGTGGTGGTGATAGCTCTGGAGGTGGATCAGGGAGCAGCAGTCAGGGGAAATTATCAATATCTTTAACTGACAGCACAACAGATCAGTATCAGGCGGTTTATGTCACCATTACGCGGGTTGATGTTCACATGGCAGATGGCAACGGTTGGGAGACTTTCGCCACACCGAATAAAACCTACAATCTGTTGGAACTGGTCAACGGTGTTCGTGAAAGTCTCGGGATTACCTCCCTTGCTGCTGGTCACTATACGCAGATGCGATTAATTATCGGTGAGGTAGCGGATCAAAGCCTCAATATTTTAGGCAAGCGCCATCCGTATGCAAATTACATTATTGGTATGGATAATTTATCCCACGAATTGAAGGTACCCAGTGGCACAAATACCGGTTTGAAAATTGTCCATGGTTTCGATATTAATGAAAAAGAGACGACTGAATTAATTCTCGATTTTGACGC
>CAZGKZ010000193.1:0-3015 GCA_964526315.1 uncultured Geobacteraceae bacterium | reverse complement strand
GTTATCTCGATTACCGATGGTCAGATTTTCCTTGAGACTGACTTGTTCTACTCTGGTGTCCGTCCGGCAATTAACGTTGGCCTCTCGGTTTCCCGGGTTGGTGGTTCTGCTCAGGTCAAAGCAATGAAACAGGTTGCTGGTACTCTACGTTTGGCCCTGGCGCAATATCGTGAAATGGCTGCCTTTGCTCAGTTTGGTTCGGATCTTGATGCAACAACTCAGGCGCAGTTGAACCGCGGTGCCCGCTTAGTTGAGATTCTCAAACAGGGTCAGTATCAGCCGATGCCGGTTGCCATCCAAGTTCTGTCTATCTATGCCGCAAATAACGGCTATGTTGATGAATATCCTACAACGGCAGTACAGCGTTATGAGACTGAAATGCTTGCTTTTATGGAGGCAAATCATGTCGGTATCATCAATGACCTTACCGAGAAACAAGCGATAGACCAAGATCTGGATGACCGTATCAAGGCGGCTCTGGAAGAGTTCAAAGGCCATTTTGTCGCCTGATTTAATAAAGGGTTAAACAGATGCCAAGTCTGAAGGACATAAAAAAACGGATTGGCTCGGTTAAAAATACCGAGCAGATCACCAAAGCAATGAAGATGGTTGCTGCGGCTAAACTGCGTCGTGCACAGGAGGCTGCGGTTGCTGCACGCCCCTATGCGAATAAACTGCACGAGGTTGTTTCACATTTGGCCCAAAGTGAAGAGATTGATGACCAGCCATTGCTTAAGCGACGCGGAGCCGAACGAGCTTTAGTTGTGTTGATGACGGCTGATCGTGGACTTTGCGGTGGTTTTAATGCGAATGTGTCAAAAGAGGCAGAACGCTTTATTCGTCAGAATGAAGAGGGTTTTACCGACATCGATTTGATGATTATTGGTCGTAAAGGTCGGGATTTTCTCAAAAACCGGATTGGCGATAAAATCACCAAGGTTCATGAAAATATCACCGCCGATGCAACCTACAAGACAGCCCAGTTGATTGGTCAAGAAATTGTCGATGCATACTGTGAAGAGAAGTACGATGCAGTTTATGTCATCTATAATGCTTTCCAGAGTGCAATCGTGCAGATTGTGACTGTTGAGCGGATCCTGCCGATTCAGCCTAAAGAGACTGAAGAGGTTATGGATACGAATATTGATTATATCTATGAACCGAATCAGGGTGTTGTTCTCTCCCAGTTGCTGCCAAAAATGGTAGAGGTTCAGTTGTTTCGGGCTCTCCTTGAATCAGGGGCATCGGAACAGGGTGCACGGATGTCATCAATGGATAGTGCCAGCCGGAATGCTGCAGATATGATTGATAAACTGACATTGCAGTACAACCGCGCACGGCAAGCGGCAATCACCAAGGAGTTAATGGAAATTATCTCTGGTGCAGAATCGATTAAATAATAGCAAGTTTTCAGACATACAAAAGCTTATCCCGTTGGGTTAAGGAGGAAAGGTTTGATGATGAATAAGGGAAAGATCACACAGGTTATTGGTCCTGTCGTAGACGTAGAGTTTGAGCCGGGTAAATTGCCGGAGGTTTTCTTTGCGGTTAAGATGACCAACCCTTCACTGGGTGAAGAAGAGTGGAATCTGGTCTGCGAAGTTGCCCAGCATCTGGGTGAAAATACTGTCCGTACTATTGCGATGGACTCTACTGATGGTCTGGTGCGTGGTCAGGAGGTATTAGATACGGGTGATCAGATCCAAATGCCGGTGGGTCCAAAAACTCTCGGACGGATTATGAATGTTATCGGCCAGCCAGTTGACGAAGCGGGTCCGATTGAAGCTGACACAACTTGGTCAATTCACCGCCCGGCTCCTGACTTTGTCAGCCAGTCAACTAAGGTTGAGTCGTTTGAGACCGGAATCAAGGTTGTTGACCTCCTCGCCCCTTACTCCCGTGGTGGTAAAATTGGTCTGTTCGGTGGTGCCGGTGTCGGTAAAACCGTTCTGATTATGGAACTGATTAATAATGTTGCCCAGCAACACGGTGGTTTCTCGGTGTTTGCCGGTGTTGGCGAGCGGACCCGTGAGGGGAACGATCTCTGGGAAGAGATGAAAGAGTCTGGCGTTCTTGATAAAGCGGCATTGATTTATGGTCAGATGAATGAGCCCCCTGGAGCACGTGCCCGGGTTGCCCTGTCAGCTTTGACCGTAGCTGAATACTTCCGTGATGAGGAAGGTCAGGACGTTCTGCTGTTTGTTGATAATATTTTCCGTTTTACCCAGGCAGGTTCAGAGGTTTCGGCGCTACTCGGCCGGATCCCTTCTGCTGTTGGTTATCAGCCGACCCTCTCCACTGAGATGGGCGAGCTGCAGGAGCGGATCACCACCACTGATAAAGGATCGATCACGTCGGTTCAGGCGATCTATGTCCCTGCTGATGACTTGACCGACCCGGCTCCAGCAACCGCATTTGCTCACTTGGATGCAACCACGGTTCTTTCGCGGCAGATTGCTGAACTTGGTATCTATCCTGCTGTTGACCCCCTTGATTCCACCAGTCGGATTCTTGATCCACAGGTGATTGGTGAAGAGCACTATAAGGTTGCTCGTGATGTGCAGTTCGTTCTGCAACGGTACAAGGATTTGCAGGATATTATTGCTATCCTTGGGATGGACGAACTCTCTGAGGAAGATAAACTGGCTGTTGCCCGTGCCCGTAAAATTCAACGGTTCCTCTCTCAGCCGTTCTTTGTCGCTGAGGTCTTTACCGGGTCCCCTGGTAAATATGTTGAGTTAAAGGATACCATCAAGGGCTTCCAGGAAATCCTTGATGGAAAACATGATAATCTGCCTGAGCAGGCTTTTTATCTTGTCGGGACCATTGAAGAGGCGATTGAAAAAGGCAAGGAGATGGCTGCCTGATCGCACTGAAAGACTAGATTTAAACGTAAAGGACAGTCGCAATGGCTGATAAGCTAAAACTTGAAATGGTAACACCGTATAAGCGGGTTCTCTCGGAAGAGGTCGATGAAATTACGGCTCCCGGATTTATTGGTGAATTAGGTATATT
>CAZGKZ010000192.1:0-3037 GCA_964526315.1 uncultured Geobacteraceae bacterium | reverse complement strand
GTTGAATCTTTTAATAAGCTGACGGCGATAAGAGAGCTGAAAGCGAGTCAGATCGAAGAATATTTCAATCATATCTCCAACCAACTGGTCTCTTTTTCGACGGATCAAACCATTATTGCTGCGATGGTTGAGTTCAAAAAAGGGTTTCTCTCGATAAAAACTGATTTGAGCTTGAATGATGAACAAACAGGCAGGGTCAGTTCTCGTTTACATAAATATTACGAAAATATCTATATCCCGGAATTGAACAAAAATCTTGAGGCCGAAGTGTCACTTGCTGATGTCTGGCCTCAAGATTCCAGAGCGATACTACTACAGAGCCTGTATGTTGTTCCGCCGCAGATCAAGGCTGAAATTGCCCCCCCCTTGGGATTTGAATATCGAGAGACCAGTTACAATCGGGCTTACCAGAAATATGATCCGATTATTCGCCTCTCACTTGAGGAGTCCGGTTTTTATGATGTTTTGCTGGTTGACCATGAATCTGGAAATATTGTTTATTCTGCTTCCAGAGAGGTTGATTATGGGACTTCATTATTGAGTGGTCCCTACCGTAACACCAATCTTGCCAAAGTGTTTCGTGCTGTTCAGGCATTTGGTAGCAGGAAGCAGGTTCAGTTGGTTGATTTTGCTCCCTATCCCCCTTCTTACAATACCCCTGAGTCATTTATTGCCTCCCCTATTTATGACGGTAACCATCAACTTGGTGTTTTGATTTTTCAGGTCCAGGTCGACCGGATCAATGACATCATGACCAATGAACAAGCATGGGCCAAGGTGGGGCAAGGGGAAAGTGAAGAGACTTATATTGTTGGAAGTGACTATACGCTGCGTAACCAATCCCGCTCTTTCATCGAGAATTATGATAAGTACTTTACTCTGGTGCAAGAGATCGGACTGTCATCAAAAACGATTAAAATGATCAAAAATCTGAATAGTACTATCGCGTTACATAAAGTCAGAAGCGCCGCTATTGATGCGGCTCTGCAGGGTGAAGTCGGCACCGGCACCTTTGTCGATTATCGGGGTGAGCGGGTTTTGTCCTCCTATAAACCACTTGCGATACCTGGTGTGAACTGGGTCATCATGAGTGAGGTTGATGAGGCAGAGGCTCTCGCACCAGCGGGGGTGCTACTGAACAAGATGTTGCTGACCTTCTTTGCTTCAATTGTGACCATTGTGATTCTGGCGGTTTATTTTGCCAGATCGATTACCCGCCCGTTATCGGTTCTTCAGGGAAATGCCAAGGAGCTGGCGGAAGGTAATCTGAATATTGATATTAAAACTGATGGCCATGATGAAATTGGTGATTTAGCGCGTAGTTTTATCGTCATGCGGAATTCTATTAAACAATTGGTTGGCAATTTAAGAGACTATGGTGAGCAGTTGGAAGGGCGGGTCGCGGTTCGGACTGAGGAGCTTCATCAAGCCCGTGAGGTTGCCGAAGAGGCTAACCGTGCCAAAAGCCGGTTTCTTGCCAATATGAGCCATGAACTTCGCACTCCGATGAATGCCATCATCGGTTACAGTGAAATGATTATGGAAGAGTCAGAGGATCTGGATCAGCTTGAATTTGTCCCTGATTTGAAGAAGATTCAAGGTGCGGGAAAGCATCTTCTGTCACTGATCAATGATATTCTGGATATCTCCAAAATTGAAGCAGGGAGGATGGATCTCTACCTCGAGACATTCGATGTTGAACAGATGTTGCGTGAAATCGAATCCACCGTGATCCCCTTGACGGAAAAACGGGGGAATCAATTGGTCCTTGATTCCTGCCACCCTCTAGGGGAGATCACCACCGATCTCACCAAGGTTCGCCAGGCGCTCTTAAACCTGATCAGCAATGCTGCCAAGTTTACCGAAAATGGGACGGTGATTCTCTCAACACAACGTAAAATTATTGATAGTCAGGAGTGGATCGAGTTTCAAGTTACTGATTCCGGTATCGGCATTGCTGAAAACAAATTGGGAATCCTCTTTGATGAATTTACTCAAGCTGATGATTCCACGACCCGTAACTATGGTGGTACCGGTTTGGGATTGGCTATTACCAAGCGGTTTTGTGAAATGCTGGGAGGGACAATTTCGGTCAAAAGTGAGCTTGGTGAAGGGACCACTTTTACCATTTGTCTCCCTGCTCTGTTGACTCCTCCTGTCGATATGGAAGAGGGGGAGAGCGGGGGAGCTGCCGGGGAAAGTGCTGGCTCTGTTGTGCCTCCGGCAGCTTCTAAACGACCGTTAAATACAATTCTGGTGATTGATGATGATCCCGATATGCTCGATATGATGGTCAGATTCTTACAAAAAGAGGATTATCAGGTTATTACCGCGTCGAGTGGTGAAGAGGGGCTGCTGTTCGCTAAAGAATTTCAGCCAATGGTGATCACTCTGGATGTTCTGATGCCGCAGGTTGATGGCTGGGATGTCCTGAAGCTACTGAAATCTGATCCGGAAACCACTGATATCCCGGTTATTATGCTGACCCTTACGGATGATAGATCAATGGGGTTAGCCTTGGGGGCGATTGAATATCTGAATAAACCGGTTGATCGAAATCAGCTGCTGAAGATTTTAAATCGGTACTGCCCGGATCAACCGGCCCGGCCCATTTTAGTCCTCGAAGACGATACCACCATGCGCGAAATGCTTTGCCGCACTCTGACCAAAGAGGGGTGGGGCGTCAGAGAGGCAAGTAATGGCAAGGTGGCTCTTGAGCAAATCCGTCAAGAAATCCCGGGAATGATCCTTCTTGATCTTCTTATGCCGATTATGGACGGGTTTACCTTCTTAAAAGAGTTGAGAAAAGAAGCTGCCTGGCGGGATATCCCGGTACTGGTTATCACCTCCAAGGATATTTCTCTGGAAGAGAAACGGCTTCTGGAAGAAAAAGTTGTGACTATTCTACAAAAAGGGGCATCAACCCGGCAGAACTTGCTTGAACAAGTCAGCTTGACAATTAAACATTTTGTCCCTAAAAAAGATGATTAATTGTGAGTCAGAGTAATGTTAGATGAGTAGAATGGAGTGCTTTCGT
>CAZGKZ010000191.1:0-3047 GCA_964526315.1 uncultured Geobacteraceae bacterium | reverse complement strand
AAAAAGAAACCTGTCGAACCTGAATCACCGGCAGAATAAAACAAAAGACACCGGAATTTCAATTGAAATTCCGGTGTCTCTCTTCTCAAGCAATAAGAGGATCAGTCATTAAACTGGCTAAGAATATTTTCTAGTTTGCCCAACGATTGCTTCAAAGAAATCTCCCGGCTGGCCGTTTTTTGAGAGTGGCTGGCACTCTTTTCCAGCGCAATTTCCATCGCTTTCCGACTGGCAACAATCGTCCTATCAAGTTGTTCAGAAAGCTCAGCACCAAATTGACGAAAACTCTCATCCAATCCACGGCGCAAAGCCCAACCAATCTGTTCAACATTCTGATTCACCAGTTTTAAGACTTCAGTACGTAAACGTGCAACCGTACGCTTATGCCGGAATTTGCGGGTGAAAAATTTGCGGGAAATCCGTTGCCCCAACGGATCCATATCGGAAATAAACAGATCATGACTCCATCCGGAAACCTCAAATGTGGTGTAGCTGCGACCCGCCGACGGAGCGTGATAAGGGATATCAAAGAGCTCTGCAGCTATTTTTCGAACCTGTTCAATCAACTGGTTACTCCGTTGCTGGTGCAGCACCAGTAGTTCCGTTGCCTCCGTCTCAATCGTTGCTGTAATTTCACGAATCACCGGAGTAAAAAACGCCGGAATATCCTTAATAACACTCGCTCGAACCAACTGCTCAAGTTCTTCAGTGTCTGAAATTGTCTTAATATAATTTTCAACCGGACTGAGAATCGCTTCTTTGGCACACCGGCGCAAAATATCAACTTCGCTGGTCAAGCGTTTAACGATCCGCTTTAAATCACCGGATAAAACATCTGCTGCCGCTTCTTTCTCCCGCTCAATAGCCGGCAACGACTGACGAAACTGCTCTATTCGCTGTTTCAGCTCAGCTTCAGGTAACATCAGCGCACTCAATGAGAGTTTCATCTGCATAATTACCCCGTTAAGCTGATCACTAATTTTCCTGCTTAACGATGCGTGAAGAATCTGCTGCTTCTCACGGGCAAAAAAATCAATTAAATTCTGTTCAAC
Source organism: uncultured Geobacteraceae bacterium (assembly GCA_964526315.1). Classification (GTDB taxonomy): domain Bacteria; phylum Desulfobacterota; class Desulfuromonadia; order Desulfuromonadales; family Geopsychrobacteraceae; genus Desulfuromusa. The sequence goes on along the minus strand of CAZGKZ010000191.1, from coordinate 1,995 downwards.
CTGCTGAAGACCACTATTTTTCCAGCCTTCCACATCATTTTTCTGTCGGGAATCAAGACCGTTACGGGCGGAAATAGGTAACACCTGTGGAATTCCATCACACAGAGGAGCCAACTGATCAGCAAGAAACCGTAGCGATGCGATACGTTCAGCATCATCGAGAAAATCAACCTTATTCAACAAAAAGAACGTCCGGGGCAAGCGCTGTTGAATATCTTTAAGATACGTGAGTTCAGCTTCGGTAATTGGCGGATCAGGAGAAACCAGAAAAAGTGCGGCATCACATTGGGGAAGGATCTGATAAGCAACTTCGGTATTGTGCTTATGGGTTGAACCAATCCCTGGAGTATCAATCAGCACAATCCCCTGCCGGAGCAACTCAGCGGGGTGGTTGACCTCAACACGCTCCACTTTGCGATAGTTTTCCGGATTTCCCGCCTCAGTAACATACTCATTGAGAAAATCACCCAGGGACTGCCCGGAAGCTGGGTCAAAACTGACAGCAGATTCATCACCTGCAAATGTGACCAGTACCGCTGTCTCCTCACCATGACCGATGAAGGTTGGAATCGCCGTCACCGGGAGAATATCAGTTGGAAGAAGTTGATCTCCCAAAAGAGCATTCAGCAGGGTACTTTTACCACGTTTAAATTGCCCCAAAACAGCAAGTCGAAATTGCCCGGCAATCAGCCGTTCACGCAACGACTCAAACTCACTGAGATAATCAGAATAGTCTTCTCCCAGCGAAGCAATGGCCCCCTTGACATCATCAAAAACATCGAGAAGATTATTTCGGCGCTCCGACGACTCTGAAATCACATCATCATTTAGCGGTTCATACATGTCTTTAATCCTTCAAACTGAAAAACAGTCCTAATTTTGATGGTACAGAGGTCAGGAAAAAAGATCACTGCTCAGATAACGCTCTCCGGAATCTGGAAGAATCACCACAATATTCTTACCAGAGAACTCAGGCTGAGCAGCCAATCTGGCAGCAACTGCTGTTGCAGCGCCACAAGAAATCCCAGAGAGCAGACCCTCTTCACAAGTCAAACGTCTGGCAAAATCATAAGCCTCTTCATTGCTGACCAACTCAACTCGGTCAACCATATCCAAATCAAGCGTTTCGGGGATAAAACCGGCACCAATTCCCTGGATTTTATGTGGTCCAGGCTGTAACATTTCGCCGGCCAGATGTTGACTTATCACCGGGCTAGCAGCTGGCTCAACCGCGACCGAGAGGATCTGTTTCCCCTGAATTTCTTTAATATAGCGGGATATCCCACTGATAGTTCCTCCGGTTCCAACCCCGGCAACCAGAACATCAATCTCCCCTCCGGTATCTTCCCAAATTTCTGGGCCGGTCGTTTTAAAGTGAATCTCGGGATTAGCAGGATTCTTGAATTGATGCAACAACAGATAACGATCAGGATTTTCTTCTGCAATTCGCTCTGCTTCAGTAACAGCAGCGGCCATCCCCTTGGACCCAGCAGTCAAAATCAATTTAGCTCCAAAGGCTTTCAAAATCTTGCGCCGCTCGATACTCATTGTCTCTGGCATCGTTAACGTCAGAGGAATTCCTTTAGCTGCAGCAACAAAAGCAAGAGCAATCCCGGTATTCCCACTGGTTGGCTCAACAATTGTCATCCCCGGCTTGAGAGTTCCCCTAGCCTGGGCATCCTGAATCATTGCTGCACCAATTCGACACTTTACCGAATACGCAGGATTTCGCCCTTCTACTTTCCCATAAACGTTTGCCCCACCGGAGGCAACAACCCGATTTAGTTGCACCAGTGGAGTTCTACCGATGGATAGGGAATTATCTAAAAATATATGTGTCATATCAGTCTCCTGTTCAACTTAAATTAAATCCGTTCAACAACCATATTCTACTGGTGACAACAATCCCACAACCAGTATGTCAATAATAATATATAAACACAGTTAGGCAGTCAAGAAAGAGCTCAACAAAGAACTGCATTTTATGCTGTTAAG
>CAZGKZ010000190.1:0-3049 GCA_964526315.1 uncultured Geobacteraceae bacterium | reverse complement strand
GCGAAAAGTTTTGTCGTGAACAGAATAATCAATTAATCCTGCTGGCTAAACAGCTTGGGACCCTGTTTACCGAGGGGGGGCATCTATTGATTGCCGGACATGGCTCTTTGCAGCCGGTTGCACAGCAATTGGCCAGTCAGTTCTCTTTCAGGCTTGGGTTTGATCGTCCGGCCCTTCCGGCGATATGCCTTGGCAGTGATTCGGTTTTGAACGGTCAGATGATTGCAGCAGGGCAGTTAGAGCAACATTTAGTGCGTCATTATCGTGCTTTGAATACCCAGCAGCATCTTCTCCTGCTCCTCAGTGATGGCTCAACTGCAGCACCACTGATAAAATTACGTGATGAAGTGATAGAGAATGAACAGTCGGTTGTGTTGATTTCTGGCGATTGCCAGGCTGACCCGTTACGCAGTGCCGATGTTGGTCTCTGTCTTGATCTGGCGACAAAAGCTATTCCGCGACAAATTGAACTTGCCCAGTTTGTTGGCCATCTGCTATGTGAACTGGTTGAAGCTGAATTGTTTGGCCGTTAAAGGGTAAAAGTCACGAAACCAGTTGACTGATCTTGTTCTGAAAAATACAATCAATCGGTTTAAGTTGTCTTCATATGATGTGATTGGTTAACTACCAGAAGGGATGTTGCGGGAACCATGACTCTGCTATCCGGTATCACCACTCTGATTTATTTTATTGCGAGTATTTTTTATCTGGTCTCGATGATTGGTAAACGACCACCAGCTGGTCGTATCGGTCGTTGGTTGTTGCTGGCCGGAATTATTATCCATGCAGCCTCCTTCGGTGTCCGTCATTCAATGACGGGGGGGACACCGGTGACCAGTTTGCACGAATCATTGGCTTTTTTTGCCTGGTGTCTGATTCTCCTGTTTCTGTTGCTGGATCTCCGCTTTCATCTCTCAGTGATGGGAGCATTTGCTGCTCCGTCAGCATTTTTGTTGATGATTGCCAGTGCCTTCAGTCCGGATATCGTGGTGCAGATTGATCCAGTTTTGAAAAGTTGGCTGTTTCCCGTGCATATTGTTTTCGCTTTTCTGGGAAATGCTGCTTTTGCTCTCGCCTTCGGCGCCGGTATCATGTATTTGCTGCAGAACCGGATGTTAAAAAGTAAACGGTTTACCGGGATCTATCAGCTATTGCCTTCCTTAGATACTTTGGACAAGGTTAATTATACTTGCTTGAGTGTTGGTTTCCCCCTCATGACATTGGGGATTATCAGTGGAGCTTTCTGGGCGAATACAGTTTGGGGTTCCTATTGGAGCTGGGATCCAAAAGAGACTTGGGCACTACTGACCTGGCTTCTCTACGCAGTGCTGCTCCACGGTCGTTTGTCAGTGGGTTGGCGTGGCCGGCGGGCGGCAATTTTCTCAATTATTGCTTTCGTTTTTCTTTTGTTTACCTTTCTTGGGGTCAATTTGCTGCTCGGTGGTTACCATACCTTTGAGGCTTTTGCGGTACTATGATCAAAGTCTGGTGTGTTAATTTATGAATATTATTGTCGTGGGGCTGAGTCACAAAACCGCCCCTGTGGAAATAAGGGAAAAAGTTGCCTTCCCGCAGGAGGCAATGGCGATCCCATTGCAACAGATGTTGCAGCTGCCGGCAGTGACCGAAGCTGTTATTGTTTCAACCTGTAATCGGGTTGAACTCTATGCGGTTAGTCGTCAGGAGCATGTTGCGATAGCAGAAATGAAACAGTTCCTTGCCAGTTTTCATGATCTATCCCCGGAAACATTACAGGAACATCTTTACGCTTTTTCTGGAACTGAAGCGATTCAGCATGTGTTACGGGTTTCTTCCAGCCTTGATTCGATGGTGATTGGGGAACCGCAAATTCTCGGTCAAATCAAGACTGCTTATGCTCACGCCTGTGAATGTAATGCTGCAGGGGTGATTCTCAATCGTTTTTTACGTAAAGCCTTTTCAGTTGCCAAACGGGTGCGTAATGAAACAGCTATTGCCAGCAATGCGGTTTCGATCTCCTTTGCAGCGGTTGAGTTGGCGCGCAAGATTTTTGATTCCCTGGAAAATAAAACCGTGATGTTGATTGGCGCCGGTGAGATGTGTGAATTGGCAGCCAAGCACTTTGTCAATAATGGGGTTTCCAAAGTTTTAGTGACCAACCGAACTTTCAGCCGGGCTGAAAAACTTGCGGCTGAATTTGATGGTGTTGCCGTCAATTTTGAAAATTTTCAGGAACAGCTGCATCGAGTTGACATCGTTCTTTCATCAACTGGAGCCCCCGATTACATCCTCTCGGCAAAAAAGCTCAAGGAAGTGTGCAAAGCACGGCGTTATAAGCCGATGTTTCTGATCGATATTGCTGTACCGCGTGATATTGATCCTGCTGCGAATAAACTGGATAGTATCTACCTCTATGATGTTGATGATTTGCAGGGTGTCGTCCAAGCAAATTTGAAAGGGCGGCAGAAAGAGGCAGCGCGGGCAGAACTGATTATTGAAGAAGAGGTGAAACAGTTTTGCGACTGGTTGACGACACTTGAAGTGAAGCCAACCATTGTTGCTTTGCGACAGCAGATGGAGCAGATTCGTCAAGGGGAAATCGAAAAGACATTCAATAATTTAACCGGGCTGGGTGATAAAGAGCGGCGGGCGATAGAATCCATGTCGAACGCGATTATCAATAAAATTCTTCACCACCCGACCTCCATTCTTAAACAGAAAAGCAGCGGTTCTGATGGCAGTTTGTATATCGATGCCACCCGCACTTTATTTAATTTGACTGATCCGGTTGAGCCGGAATCAAACAAGAAGGACTGAGGAGTTTTTTTATGGCAAACCGCACTTTAAGAATCGGTACCCGTGCCAGTGTTTTGGCGTTATGGCAGGCTAACTGGGTGAAAGATGAATTGGAAAAACGGTATCCTGATCTGGACGTCTCTTTGACGAAAATAAAAACTCAAGGAGATAAAATTCTCGATGTTCCGTTAGCGATGGTGGGCGGAAAAGGGTTGTTTGTTAAAGAGATTCAGGAAGCGATGTTGCGCAATGAAGTTGATATCGCGGTTCATTC
>CAZGKZ010000189.1:0-3050 GCA_964526315.1 uncultured Geobacteraceae bacterium | reverse complement strand
CAACCAACGCTGCCGCAACTGGCGGAGCGCTCCGGAATAGCTGAGGCTGAACCACTGGATAGGTTGGCAGCCGTTATTGCAACGGCTGAAAGATCGGGACGCCCAGTCTATTATCTACCAACCTGCCGGGCCGACAATAAGATTCGTTTGAGCGAATTGCTGGGAAAACGGCTTGCTGCTGTCAAATCTGAAAGCTCCCCTCAGTTGATTAAAGCTGTTGTCGCATTGCGCTCGGTCAAAGGGGACGAAGAAATTGCTGAACTCGACAGTGCTGCCGACCTAGGATACGAACTCCATACGACCGCGATGACGATGGCCAAAGCCGGGGTTTATGAGTGGCAAATTGCTGGTGAGATGGAAGCTTTAGCGGCACGTGCCGGCCGGATACTCTCTTTTCCGCCAATTGTCACAGTTCATGGTGAAACACTGCATAACCATCAGCGTCATCATCAACTGCAGGATGGCGATCTTTTACTGGTTGATTGCGGCGTTGAAAGCCAACGGCACTATGCCTCCGACCATACCCGCACCGTTCCAGTGGGTGGAAATCTGAGCCAACAACAAGGTGAAATTTACCAGATTGTCGTCGGAATATTGAGGCAGGCGACCCAGTTGGTACGACCTGGAATCGCCTATCGGGATATTCATTTAGCTGCCTGCCGGATGCTGGTTGACGGATTGCAGGACCTTGGCTTGATGCACGGCAATCCTGAAGATGCGGTTGCTGCTGGCGCTCACGCACTGTTTATGCCCCATGGCTTGGGACATCAGCTGGGACTCGATGTCCATGACATGGAAGATCTCGGCGAAGATTACGTTGGTTATGACGATCACTACCGTCGTTCCTCCACATTTGGGCTGGCAGGTTTACGCCTGGCACGGGAATTAAGAGAAGGTTTTGTCCTGACAGTTGAACCGGGGATTTATTTTATTCCCAAGCTGATTGAGCAGTGGCAATCAGAGCGACGACATACTGATTTTATTAACTATTCTGCCCTGGATACGTACCTCGATTTTGGCGGAATTCGTCTGGAGGATGATATTTTGGTGACGCCGACCGGCCGGCGTTTACTGGGCAAGGCGATCCCTCTGCTCGATGGTGTGAAAGCATTATCTAGAGAGGAGTAAAACAGGGTTTCCCTTGACACCATTTTAATCTCCCTATAGGTTTCTCGTTGGGGCAAATTTATTGCTGGATCATTGGTGATGCCAGCTGATTTTGTCTTTACTTTTATTTATTTCTGAAAAGGAGGCTTCAACGATGCAAAAGAAACTGATGCGCTTTTTGCCCATCCTACTGCTGCTGCTATTTGTTGGGCAGGTTCAGGCAAAGACCCTGGTTTACTGTTCAGAGGGGAGTCCGGAAGGATTCAATCCTGCTCTCTACACAGCCGGGACAACTTTTGATGCCAGTTCAAAGACTATTTTTGAGGGGCTGACCCATTTTGTTCGTGGGACTACCGAACTTGAGCCGGGAATGGCTGAAAGCTGGACCGTTTCTGACGATGGCAAGACCTACACTTTCAAGTTGCGTAAAGGGGTCAAGTTCCATTCAGCAAAACATTTCAAACCGACCCGTGACATGAATGCTGATGACGTTGTCTTCACCTTTGAGCGTCAGTGGAAAAAAGATAACCCCTATCACGCCATTTCGGGTGGTAACTATGAGTATTTCAACGGCATGTCAATGCCTGACCTGTTGAAAGATATCGTCAAGGTTGATGACTATACTGTTAAATTTGTTCTAAATCGTCCGGAAGCTCCAATGCTGGCTAACCTGGCCATGGATTTTGCTGTCATCCAATCTGCTGAATACGCCGATGCAATGATGAAAGCTGGAACTCCTGACAAGGTTGACCAATGGCCAATCGGAACCGGACCTTTTGTTTTCCAGGGCTACAAAAAAGACGCTCAGATTCGCTACACCGCATTTAAAGATTACTGGAGAGGTAAAGCCGCCATTGATAAACTGGTCTTCTCCATCACTCCCGATGCTTCGGTCCGTTATGCCAAACTGAAAGCTGGCGAATGCCAGATTATGCCTTATCCAAACCCTGCTGATATCGCTGCAATAGATGCAGATCCAAATATCAATCTGATGCAACAGGAAGGGCTGAACGTTGGCTATCTTGCCTACAATACCAAAGTTGCTCCCTTTGATAAGGTTATGGTGCGTAAAGCGCTGAACAAAGCAATGAACAAGCAAGCTATCATCGACACCGTTTTCCAGGGTGCTGGTAAAATTGCCAAAAATCCAATTCCACCAACAATCTGGTCATACAATGAAGCAACTGTAGACGATAGCTACGATCCAGCTGCAGCTAAAAAGATGCTGGCTGAAGCAGGTTATCCCGATGGTTTCTCGATGAAAATCTGGGCAATGCCAGTGCAGCGCCCCTATAACCCCAATGCTCGCCGGATGGCTGAAGTTATTCAAGCTGACTTTGCCAAGGTTGGTGTTAAGGTTGAGATCATCTCCTACGAGTGGGGCGAGTACCTCAAGCGCTCCAAAGACGTCAATCGTGACGGCGCTGTCCTGTTAGGTTGGACCGGCGACAATGGTGACCCCGATAACTTCCTCGCAGTATTGCTTGGTTGTGATGGTGTTGGTGGTTCAAACCGTGCTCAGTGGTGCTACAAGCCATTTGAAGACCTGATTCAGAAAGCTAAAGTTGTCTCTGATCCTGCCGAGCGGACCAAGCTTTACGAAGAAGCTCAAATTGTCTTTAAGAGCCAGGCTCCATGGGCAACCATCGCCCACTCTGTGGTTTTCATGCCACTGGCAAAAAATGTTGTAAATTTCAAAATTGACCCATTTGGTGGTCATATTTTCTACGGGGTTGATCTGAAATAATTTCAGATGCCCGCTAAATCAAGCCGGAGAGAAGTTAACTTCTCTCCGGCTTTTTTGCCTGACAGATATCATTTATGTTCAGTTTTTTACTAAAACGTATCAGTGTCGTTATCCCGACTTTTCTCGGCGTAACACTACTCACTTTCTCCCTGATTCGGATGATTCCTGGTGATCCGGTTGAGCTTATGGCCGGTGA
>CAZGKZ010000188.1:0-3053 GCA_964526315.1 uncultured Geobacteraceae bacterium | reverse complement strand
AAAATCCATCAAGTAAAAATGCAACTCTTGACATATAACCTGTACTCTCTAAAAGGGCTATACCAATGAAAAGAATAATAATATTTGGAACAAATAGAACTACCGCACCAACTCCAGCAATCATTCCATCAACTATTAAAGAACGCACATCATCATTAGGAATTGTAGCACCAACAGCATCACCAAACCATCCAAAAAAAGCGTCAATATAATCCATAGGAACAGCACCTACTTCAAAAGTCAACTGAAAGAGACTCCACATGAAAAATAGAAAAATCGGAATTCCAAATATTGGGTGAATTAGAACATTATCTATTTTTTCTGTTAAAGTTTTTTTCTCAACTTGCTTTTTTTGCTCTACTACTTCGGCAACTACACCTCTGTTAAAAGAGGCATACTCTTCAGCAAAAGCCTCTTTTATATCATCACTGCTGTGGTGAAGTTCTATGTGACTGCTTGCCTCTATCAAAATAGGTTGAAGTTCTGTCCAGATTGGATTATCATGAAGTTTTTCGTATGTTTTTTTATTATTTTTCAAAAGATTGATGGCTATATTTCTGTATGAATTTTTCGCCTCATATTTATGCTTATCAAGATACCAAACTATCTGAGCTATCTCCTCTTCAACAGCCTCACTAAAGATTAATTTTGATTCATTTTTATCATTTTCATGGTTACGTATTACTGCATCAATAAGTTCTTCTATACCTAGTTTTGTAGCGGCTGATACTTTGATACATTCAACACCAATAAGCTCAGACATATACTCAGCATTTACTTCAATGCCCTCTTTATCAGCTTCATCACTCATATTAAGAGCGATAACTACTTTTTTACTCATAGTAAGAAGTTCAGATGTAAGTTGGAGATTTTTTTCTAAGTTTGTAGAGTCCACAACATTAATGATAATGTCATAATCTTCAGCACAGAGATAATCATGCGTTACTCTCTCTTCAATTGTATAGTCAGTAAACGCATAAGTACCCGGTAAATCAACCACTGTAAAATGGTAATCTTTATGATCAAAAAGAACTTCTGACTTATCAACTGTTACACCTGAAAAATTTCCAACATGAAGATGCGCGTTTGAAACTGAGTTAATAAGCATACTCTTACCAACATTCGGCTGTCCGACAAGCGCTACTTTTATATGATTAGCTATTACTGGACAAGCCTTACCTTCCATATTTACAATCTCTTTCATAGTTTTTCTACCTCTATTAACTCTGCTTCTTGATCTCTCAGTGCAATTCTCATTTTTCCAACTTTAACTTCTATAGTTTTTTTACCAGGAGCATGTTCTAAAACTTCAATCTCAGCCTCTTTCATAATTCCAAAAGAGATTAGTCTCTGCTTGAGCTCACGCGCTGCGTTTAATTTTAAAACTTTTACTCTACAAGCTTTTTTACAATCTAACAGTGTTTTCATATTTCATTCTTTTACTTATTTAATATTTTAAAAATCGTATTTTACCATTACTTGAGCACGATTCCAATCATTTTGAGTTTTTACAGCACTCTCTTTATCTTCTTCTATAACATAAATTGCCGCGACTACAAACTCGTCATTCACATTATACTCAAAGCCTATATCTTGCTCCACAATATGAGCTTTTATACCTAAACTATTTTCATCACCTTTAAAATCACCATAGGCATATAAAAATCCAAAATCATTTATAGAGTAAGAGATACCTGCTACTACAGCCAAAGCGTCTCTATCTTCAGCAATTTCATCTATTATCATTGTATCCATGCTAGTAAACATGGAACCACCACCAGTTCCACTAAAACTACTAGCACCCTTCTGCTTTATAGCTTTATCAAAGGCAATATTAAACCCTATATCATGAATAACATATTCAAACAGTGCACCATATATAGTTGCAGCGTAACCACTGCTCTGTAATTCAGTCTCATTGAGATACTGGACCACCGTATGAATCATCATATTGTCGTCTATCTTATACTCTAAACCTAGGTCCAAATAGATGGCATTTGTTATCTCGGTTATATTATAGTACCAAGCATTAAACTCTAATCCATCATGATAAGTTACACCACCAAAATTAGTCCCATTCTCTCCTACATCTATCCACGAATCATCAAGCCCAGCATCAATACCTTGCCAAGATTGAATATTTCCTGCTATAAACTCAGCACCATTAAAATTATATGTAGCAACATAAGCCTCAAATGTATTTTGAATCATTCTTATATCATCACTATCTGCCAGTGGAGTATCAAGTGTTTGTCTACCAGCTCTTAAGTTTAAATCTTCATATCTGTAGTTAATATATGCTTCACTCACATCTGTATAACTCCCAGCAGATGATGAAAGTTCCGGATTTTGTTCATCTGCACTACCTGTTAAGGCACCAATATCATGCGAAGTATAAAATGCAACACCCGCATTAAACCCATTATATTCAGCTAATTCATACTTTAATATACCGCCAATAGCTGTTGCATATGTATCTTTAACAGCCATCTCTTTTTGATCATATCCGGCATAAATAGTTCTCACCTGCCCAGAGACTTTACCATCACTAAACATTTTTCTAAAATTATCTACAACGGAAACATCTTTTTTTTCAAGTTTACCTACGCTGTCAACTGCTTTTCTCACTGAATGTATTCTATCTCTTTTTTCATCTATTTCAACAGCTAAAAGATTTACAGCTATACATGTTGAGAGTGTTATATTTAATATTTTACTCATTTACTAACCTTTTTTATTTCTGCAGAATGATAACTATTATCAACTTAATATTATATTAATATTGATAATTCATATCAACTAGAAGCTTTTAGTATATAACGAATAGACTTATATTTAAAATGCGATATAATTGCACTAAAATAATTATATTTAGGCTTATTAATGAAATTTTTATGGACACCCTCTTCTCACTTTAACTTAGCAAACCTTTTTACATTTGTAAATATTACAGCTGGTCTTATGGCTGTTTACTTCATCACTCAAAATAACTTTTTTATAGCTATTATCCTTGCATGGATTGGTGGTGCCTTTGATATTTTTGATGGTAAGAT
>CAZGKZ010000187.1:0-3083 GCA_964526315.1 uncultured Geobacteraceae bacterium | reverse complement strand
GGAAGCAACGAAGAACCTGTTGTTGACTTGGAAAAATAGTTGTTTTGTTTTCCCCTTGTGGGGGACTCACTAAAAAAAGTTCGACCTGTCCCCCCTCCAGTTAAAAGAGGGGGGATTTTTTATTGTAGAGTGCGCCAACATAGCTATTCTGCAACAGAAAGGGAGTTGTTCTCACAAGTGATTTCAAAAATAGAAATATTTCTGGCAGGGTAAGTAGTCTGCTATACTCCCCAAATACCAAGAAAAAGCAATTCGTGAGGCGGGACAAATATCTATGACCATCAATCGCAATATAGCTTTCCTTGGCGGTGTGACAATTTCTTTTGTGATACTGGCTGCAGTCGTTGCTCTGCTGGGAACCTATAGCCTCAACAACGCCTTTGTGTCTCTCCATCAGCATGAAATTACAACCAAAATTGAAACTATTAAAATAGCCCGGGATATGAACTATGTCTCTCGTCTGTCTCGTAATATCATGTTGGGATCTGATTATGACAATGATATGCAGGAGCTTGAAAAGACAGCTGCCTCTATTACTGAATCTTTTGATGTGCTAAGCCAGGCTACCCATAGTGCCAATGAGCAAAAGTTAGTGGGAAAGTCCAAGATTGACACGATGGCATTTGTTGATAATTGTCTTCTGAGGATGGAGCGGATAAAGGATATCCCCGCTAACCAGCGTAATAAAGCATACAAAGGCTATAGGGAAGAGGCCACTCCACTAGCCATGAAGGCCCGGGCAAGTTTCAGAAATATTATTCAGAATGCAGACTTGCGCTTTGAAATGGGCAATAAAAATTATGAGAAAACCATTAACCGCACCCTTGCACTCATAGCGGTTGCTGGCATCCTGATTGCCGTCTTCTTTCACCTTTCCGTCAGACGTTACAAAGAAAGGCGCATGGAAGAAGCTGCACTCCGTAAGGCTCATCAGGTGCTTGAGCAAAGAATTACAGAGCGTACCGCAGACTTGGTGGCCACCAACAGTGATCTGCTGGAAAAGGTTAAAGAGTTGAAGACCACAGAGAGCATCCTGCGCGAATCTCGCGATAACGCTGTTCAGGCAGGAAAACTGACGGTACTTGGTCAGATGTCGGCGGGAGTCAGCCATGAAATTAATCAACCCCTTACTGCCATTCATACCTTTACCGATAACGCTGTAAGCTTTCTTGAGCTTGGGCGTGTTCCGGAAGCACTCGAAAATCTTGGGATCATCAGTCGGATGACGGACCGGATCGGATCCATTGTTGCTGAGATAAAGACGTTCTCCCGTAAGGCACCTGCAGAAAAGCAAGCGACCAGTATTGTTAATGCTATCAATCACGCCAGTATGCTGGTGGAGCCACAACGCCACCAACTTGGTGCAATACTTGAGGTGCGACCATTTCAAGAGACACTGCAGGTTTGGGCTGATGTTGTCCGGTTTGAACAGGTTTTGGTGAATCTGTTCCGCAATAGTCTGGATGCAGTTTCTGAGCAGTCGGATAAGCAGGTGAGGGTGAATGTTATGCGACATGAGCCGGAAATTCATATCGTTATTAGTGATACGGGGCCAGGTATTGCGGAAGAAGTCTTTCCCCACCTGTTTGAAGCATTTGTGACGACAAAATCAAGCGGCCAAGGCTTGGGGCTTGGGTTGGCAATATCCCATATGATCATCACTGAACTTGGTGGCAAACTGACTGCCAGGAATCTTGAGGCAGGTGGTGCTGAGTTTACTATTGTGCTGGAGGAAGCCGTCGATGGATAGTTGCAACAATCGGAACAATGATCTGCTGATCTATTTGATAGAAGATGATGAAGCGGTCCGCCGTGGTTGTGAGCAGAGTATTCAATTGGCAAATTTATCTGTCCGTTTGTTTACAACGGCTGAAACTGCTTTGGCGGCCATGGAGGACTTTCCCCCTGCGGTGGTGGTCAGTGATGTAAGGCTCCCCGGTATTTCCGGGCTGGAGCTTCTGGATAAAATGCAGAAATATGATCGTGATATCCCGCTCATTCTGATAACCGGTCATGGTGATATTTCAATGGCAGTTCAAGCGATGCGGGATAATGCCTACGATTTTATTGAGAAGCCGTTTCATTCAGAGCATCTGCTTGGTGTGATCCGGCGGGCGTTAGAAAAGCGCGATTTAATCCTTGAAATACGCCGTCTGCAGGAGCAACTGGGAAATAAAGGGGAAATGCCACTGATCGGTCATTCCGATGAAATCCAGAAGGTACGCAGTACTATTTCTACCCTTGCCCCTACAGATGTTGATCTCCTGATTTTTGGAGAAACGGGCAGTGGTAAAGAGGTGGTCGCTCATGCAGTCCATACTTTGAGTGGTCGTACCGGGCCATTTGTGGCAATCAACTGTGGCGCACTTCCGGAGTCGATTTTTGAAAGTGAGATTTTCGGCCATGAAGCCGGGGCTTTTACCGGGGCAGTCGGGAGACGGATTGGAAAAATTGAACACGCAGAAGGTGGGACACTTTTTCTGGATGAAATTGAATCAATGCCCCTGCTGCTACAGGTTAAACTTTTGCGGGTGCTACAAGATCATTGTGTCGAACGTCTGGGTGGTAATAGTTGTATCCCCGTTGATTGTAGAATTGTGGCAGCGAGCAAGGTGAATCTGAAACACCTGTCTGAACAGGGTAGTTTTCGTGCCGACTTGTATTATCGCTTGAATGTGATCAGTATTGAGGTGCCGCCACTCAGGGAGCGGCTCGAAGATATTGCACCATTAATGGCTTACTTTACCTCCCAGGCTTCTAGTCGTTTTAATCGAGAAGCGGTCACTTGGAGTGAACATGATCTGCTCAGGTGGCAACAATATGATTGGCCGGGCAATGTCCGTGAACTTAAAACTGTGGCAGAGCGTCTCTGTCTTGGTGTCAGCGATGGCATAGAACCCTCCAGAATTGTTTCGACCTCTCTGGCCTCAAAGGTAGGGGTATATGAACGAGGTCTGATTCGAGACGCACTAAAGAGCACGAAAGGAAATGTCGTTGACGCAGCAGAGTTCCTTCAACTGCCGAAGAAGACACTTTATGACAAGCTGAATATGCATGGCTTGGAGCCGAAACACTATCGATGA
>CAZGKZ010000186.1:0-3095 GCA_964526315.1 uncultured Geobacteraceae bacterium | reverse complement strand
AGAATCAGGGTTGCGCCGTAGATACTGCAACTGACAATGTGCCAGGCATCTCCTCGGGTTGTAGAAAAGTTGACCAAAACAGCTAGCCCGGCGATGGACAGCAATACCCCAATCCCATGGGTAACGCTGTTGGCAATCTCTTCACCAGTACTGTAATTTGTTGTTTCTGCCCATTCAGCCATTTCTATTGCTCCTGTTCCCAGATTCTTTTTGAACTGAGATAATTTCAAATAATAGTTATTGGTGTGATCTATTATGACACGAACGAAAAGGTAGGGAATGGGGTAAGTATTGGTTTTACGAAACTATTACCATTCAGCAGTAAAAATATTTTTCTCATGGTTGAACCTGGAAGGCTGAGGTTCAATGACTGCATATGAACGGGTGGCAAACCAGGAGTTATCAGGTTTTTTGAGTAAAATGCAAAGATAACGAAAAAAGTTATATTTTTTTGTTGACAATGTTTACTTAGTTGGTTATAAATGAATCATCAACCAATTGTTGTGGCAGGCAAAAGGCTGATGAATAAAAAAATATCATTCGAGAAACCTCTCTCAAAATGTTGCCCCGCGATCCCCCTCCTGGTCGCGGGGCTTTTTTTGTCTTATATCCGTGACCCTTCAGGCGTATACTCATTCCCACAGAAATTTATTGATTCCATTATGACTTTTTGAAAGTCTGCACAATGAAAATAACCCAACGTAATTTTTACGCTTTTCAGTGGCACGCAATATTTCTTGCGCTGGCAATGACTTTTACTGAAATCAATACGGTTCTTCCTTCACTAGTGGTTAAGGTTGGTGGTGGGGCAGTGCTGATCGGGTTGTTGACAGCGATTATGGTTGGAACACCAATTATCGGTCAGTTGTTATTTGCCAGCTATTTGCATACGCGGCCACGTAAGCGCGGCTTTCTACTGTTGGGAATTGGGTTGCGGGTGGTTGCCCTTGCCTCTGTTGCTTTAATCCTTCTGTCTGCTGAAACTATTTCACCACAAACTTTAATCTATGCCGTTTTTATTTTGATGTTTATTTTTGCTCTTTCGGGAACTTTTGCCGGAGTTTCATATACTGATATTCTTGGAAAATCATTAGCGGTGCAGCAACGCGGCAAATTTTTTGTCAATCGGCAATTCTTTACCAGTGTCGCTTTTCTGATCTCTGCGCCGGTTTCACGGTGGGTGCTTGGTTCTTCCTCATATCCATATAACTATGCCTGGATGTTTGGACTGGCTGCGGGGTTACTGTTTATCGCTTCGTTCGGGTTTTGGGCCATCGATGAGCCCGTCGAGCCGCCATCGAGAGATGCTCACTCTTTCTTGCAGGTGTTACGGGCGGTTCCCAGACATTTACGTGAAAATCCCCCTTTACTGCGTTATATACTTCTGGTTAACCTGACTGGTTTTGGACTCACTTCAATGCCATTTTATGTCGCCTATGCCAGTCATCACTACGGTCTGACGGGAGAGCAGGTTGGTAACTACCTTATTGTGCAGATCGGCGGAATGATTCTGTCGAGTTTAATCTGGGGAAAGCTGGTCAAAAGATTTGGTTTTCGCGGAGTTGTCCGGGGGTGTATTTTGTGTGGAACTCTGCTGCCTCTTTTGGTTTTACTTCTTTCCGGAATGCCGTTACCGATTTTTCTAGCTGTTTTCTTTCTGATGGGAGTGACAATCTCGGCGCGAAAAATTGCATTTGAAGGGTTACTGATTGAAATATCTACAAATACTAATCGTGCTCTGTATCAAGGGGTGATTGGAACAACCAGTCTGACAGTTGCATTATTCCCTCTGGTTGCTGGTGGGCTGATTTTGTGGATTGGTTATGCTCCGGTATTTTTGATTGTCTCTCTTTTGGTTGCCAGTGCCTGGTTCACCGTTTCCGGGATTGTTGCTGACCCTGAGGTTTGACTGCCAAAACCCAACTATTTGTGTTATATCGATAAGCATCTCATTCTTTCATCTTTTTTAAAGATCTGCGTTGCCTATGTATAAAGAGTATTTTGGTCTCAAAGAAGATCCTTTCTCAATTGCTCCCGATCCTCAGTTTCTCTATATGAGCAGCCGTCACAGAGAAGCTCTGGCACACCTGATCTACGGAATGAAGGCCGATAGCGGGTTTGTTTTGTTAACCGGAGAGGTTGGAACAGGAAAAACTACGGTCTGTCGCTGCCTGCTTGGACAGATTCCCGATAAATCCGAAATTGCTTTTATCCTTAACCCGAAATTGAGTGTTGTTGAATTGTTGGCGACGATTTGCGATGAATTGGGGATTGGTTATCCTGCCGGCAATCAGAGTGTCAAGGTCTTCATCGACCAGATTAATCTCTATCTGCTTAAAGCCCATGCTGAAGGAAAACGGACAGTTCTGATTATTGATGAAGCGCAGAATTTAAGCATTGATGTGTTGGAGCAGATTCGTCTTCTGACCAATCTCGAAACCGATAAACGGAAACTTCTCCAGGTGGTTATGTTGGGTCAACCGGAACTGAATCACCTGTTGAATCAACCGGAACTGCGACAATTATCGCAGCGGGTCACGGCCCGCTATCATCTTGAACCACTGTCAAAACATGAACTGCAAGGTTATCTGAGCCATCGCCTGGCGGTTGCCGGAGTTGAACGCCCCCTGTTTCCCGAGAAGACAATCGGTAAACTCTACAGCTTGACCGGCGGGGTTCCACGATTGATTAATCTTCTTTGCGACCGGGCATTACTTGGAGCCTACGTCAAAGAGGAAAATATTATCAGCCCGGCACTTTTAACTGAGGCGGCCAGTGAAGTTTTTGGTGAAAAGAGACATGGTTGTGAGACAAAAGCCAACTACTGGCAGTGGGGAATTGTTGCCTTGCTTGGTTTGATTCTACTGTTCGGGGTTGTTTTTCTGGTTCAGTTGTTTCGCCAGCCAGCTTTGGATCAAGTAACACAACCGCAGAATGTGGCAAAGAAGATAGAATCGTCGACAAATGGACAGAACTAGCGAGTAACATGTAATGTCATTTATCCTTGAAGCATTGAAAAAATCTGAAAAAAAACAGCAGAAGAAAAACGGTCAAACCGTTCGAACAGTTTATGAGCCGGCTCCGGTAAGAAAGGG
>CAZGKZ010000185.1:0-3114 GCA_964526315.1 uncultured Geobacteraceae bacterium | reverse complement strand
CTTGATCCGGATTAGCGGCAATCACCTCGTCGACAATCGCTTCGATTGCCCCGGTATCGGTCACCTGCTTGAGCCCTTTGTCTTCAATCACCTGATCGGCAGTTTTACCCGTCTGCCAGATCTCTTCAAAAACAGTTTTGGCAATTTTCCCCGAAATTGTATTGTCACCAATCCGGATTAAAATTCCGGCAAGTAATTCCGGTGTCACCGGACAGACAGAAATCTCCAGTTTTTTATCTTTAAGAGCTCCGAGAACTTCGCCCATCACCCAGTTGGCACAGAGTTTTGGATTATTATGGAACGTGACCACCGCTTCAAAATATTCAGCAAGGGGTCGTTCAGAAGAGATAACTCCGGCATCATAAGCCGTAAGGCCCATTTCGTCCTGATACCGCTGTAGTTTAACCGTAGGCAATTCAGGCAGACCTTCACGAACCTGCTCAATCCAGTCAGGAGAGACATCCACCGGTAACAGGTCTGGATCGGGAAAATAGCGATAATCATGTGCTTCCTCTTTCCCCCGCATCGAACGACTCACCCCGGCATCAGGATCAAACAGCCGGGTTTCCTGTACCACCTTTTCCCCGGCATCAATCAGATCAATCTGCCGCTCCACCTCATACTCAATTGCCTGCTTGATGTAACGGAACGAGTTAAGATTTTTCAGTTCTGCCCGGGTTCCCAACTCTTTCTGCCCCCAGGGGCGGATTGAGACATTGGCATCACAGCGGAAAGAGCCCTCGTCCAGGTTTCCATCACAGATCCCCAGGTAGACGACAATTTGATGAATTTGCTTGAGGTAGGCAATTGCCTCACCAGAACTACGCATATCAGGCTCAGAAACAATCTCCAGCAATGGGGTACAAGCGCGGTTCAAGTCAACCGAGGAGCTGTTATCACTATTGTGCAGCAACTTCCCCGCATCCTCCTCCATATGAATCCGCGTGATTCCCAACCGTTTTTTCCCCGATTCTTCAGTCTCGATATCAAGCCAGCCATGTTCACAAATCGGCAGTTCAAATTGAGAGATCTGGTAACCCTTCGGCAAATCAGGGTAAAAATAGTTTTTCCGGGCAAAAATTGATCGGGGGGTAATCTGACAGTTAGTTGCCAATCCCGCTTTGATCGCATCTTCCACCACCTGACGGTTAAGAACCGGCAACGCACCGGGTAATCCCAGACACACTGGACAGGTTTGACTGTTAGCCCCTTGCCCGAATTCGGTTGAACAGCCACAGAAAATTTTGGTCTTGGTGGTCAACTGGACGTGAACTTCCAAACCGATCACCACTTCATATCTTGAATTCATCTTGAAATCCTGTTCGAATTTTAAAGTAGTAATCTGGGGACATGTACTTGTGACGTGTCCCCAGATTACGGAATGCTCGATACTTACAATTCTGGCACTCGCTTATGCCAGTCCGTCGCCTGTTCAAATGCATAAGCCGCCTGGAGAATCTCAGCTTCGGCAAACGGCTTACCAATCAGTTGCAAGCCGATCGGCAACTCATCACCACTGAAGCCACAGGGGAGACTCATCGCACAGGTTCCTGCCAAATTGGTTGGGATAGTAAAGATATCTGACAGATACATCTGCAACGGATCATTGACCTTTTCACCAATTTTAAATGCCGGAGTGGGGGCAATCGGGGTCAACAGAAAATCGACTTGCGTAAACACCTCAAGAAAATCCTGCCGAATCAAGGTACGAACCTTTTGTGCTTTCAGGTAATAGGCATCATAGTAACCGGAAGAGAGAGCATAGGTTCCCAACATAATCCGCCGTTTCACCTCATCACCAAAACCGGCACTTCGGGTCTCCTGGTACATTCCGATCAAACCATCACCGCTATCCTGACGGTTACCAAAGCGAACCCCATCGTAACGGGCCAGATTGCTTGAAGCTTCGGCCATAGCAATCAGATAGTAGCAAGCAACTGAATAGTCAGTATGGGGGAGGCTGACGGAAACAATCTCGGCCCCCAACTGCCGATAGGTTTCGATAGCTGCATCAACAGCCTTTTTAATATCGGGATCAAGTCCGTCGATAAAATATTCTTTCGGCAGACCAATTTTTTTCCCGGCAACACCTGCATCCAGCGTCTCCAGATAATCGGGAACCGGACAATCAACTGAGGTGGAATCAGCAGGGTCATAACCGGCAACCACTCCGAGCATCAATGCACAATCGGCAACATTCCCCGCAACTGGCCCCACTTGATCAAGGGAAGAGGCGTAAGCAATCACCCCGTAGCGGGAGACCCGGCCATAAGTTGGTTTTAGCCCGACAACGCCACAATGGGACGCCGGTTGTCGCACCGAGCCACCGGTATCGGTCCCCAGCGTTGCCACTACTTGACCCGCGGCAACCGCAGCAGCACTCCCTCCGGAAGAGCCACCCGGAACCCGATCCAGACTCCAGGGGTTATGGACTGCCCCGGAAGCACTGTTTTCACTGGAACTGCCCATGGCAAACTCATCCATGTTCAGCTTGCCAACAATCACCGCCCCCTGTTCACGCAATTTGACAACGGCAGTGGCATCATAGGGGGAGATATAATTATCAAGAATTTTTGAACCACAGGTGGTTCGAACATCCAGAGTATTAAAAATATCTTTCACTGCAATCGGAATACCGGTCAGCGATAAAGCGCTGCCGCTGGCCAACTGTTGGTCAGCCACTGCTGCTGCCGCCAGAGCCTCCTCTTCACAAACTGTAATAAAGGCATTCAATTGGCCATCGGTTGCCCTAATCCGTTGCAGACATTGTTGTGTCAGCTCAACCGAGGTCAGTTCCCCTGCAAGCAACTTCCGCTGCATCTCCTGAATCGATAAATCATGAAATTTCATACACACTCCAAACTGCTGTATCGGCTACTGCCACTACTCAATAATTTTAGGAACTTTGAAATAATTATCATTCCGTTGCGGGGCATTCTGCAGTGCCTGTTCAACGCCAATCGGTTCGGTTATCTCATCCTCACGAAATGCATTTGACATTGGAACGGCATGCGCCATCGGTTCAATACCGGTCGTGTCCAACTCATTAAGTTTGTCAACATAGCCGAGAATTGCATCCATCTGCCCGGTCATCGTTTTCAAATCATCCGGGTT
>CAZGKZ010000184.1:0-3134 GCA_964526315.1 uncultured Geobacteraceae bacterium | reverse complement strand
GGAGTTGAAGCGGCAGCAGAAAACTATTTTGATAAAAATGTCGAAGAGCTGACCTTGGCGGAATCGGCAATCATGGCCGGACTCCCCCAGGCTCCCAGTCGCTATTCCCCCTACCGCCATTACCAACGGGCCATGGAACGGCAAAAATATGTCCTCGGCCGAATGGTCAAAGAGGGATATATCACCCCTGAGGAGTATGTTCAGGCAGCAACAGAAGACGTCACCATCAAACCACGCCTGAATAATCTTCTCGATGTCACCGCTTATTTCAATGAACAGGTGCGGCGCTATCTGGAAGAGCAATTCGGGGAAGAACTTCTCTATACTGGTGGGCTGGAAGTTGAAACCAGCATCAATCTACCGATGCAGAAAGTTGCTCAGCAAGCCGTTAAGAATAATCTTCGGGCACATGATAAACGGCGCGGTTATCGGGGTTCCCAACAGGTTCTTGATGAAGCAGCACAAGTAGAATATTTACTTAAACAAGAGGAACAGTTTATAACCGACCCACTGAAGGTTGGCAGCTACACTCAAGCAATCATTGTTGGACAAAAAGGGGATCAACTCCTCTGTAAACTTGGCGCAGAGACGGGCTCTATTTCAATCAAAGAGTCAAAATGGGCAAAACCAATATCTGTGGTTGATGCCGGGGAACCCCCCACAGGAAACGCCGGGGAAGAGAAGCGAACCCAGTTTCCGCTCGGCTCATTGATTGATGTCAAAGTTCTTGATCTTGATGAAAAAGGGATAAAGCTCGCCCTGGAACAAGCACCCCTTGCCCAAGGGGCATTGGTTGCCGTAGACCCGTTCAGTGGCCAGATCAAGGCAATGGTTGGTGGCTATGATTTTAAAGAGAGTCAGTTTAACCGAGCCATCCAGGCTAAACGGCTCCCCGGCTCGGCAATTAAACCAATTATCTATGCTGCTGCTCTCGATCGGGGCTACACCCCCGCCAAAATTATTCTTGATACACCCTTAATCTACGAAAATCGGAAAATAGATACGGGAAAGTTGGAGGAGTGGAAACCTAAAAATTATGAGCAAAAGTTTTATGGGCCAACCCGCTTCCGCTTCGCCTTAGCCCATTCCCGCAATGTTGTTACAATCAAAATCCTGGAGGATATCGGGGTCAACTATGCGGCAAACTATGCCAAAAAACTCGGCATCGAAACACCGCTACAACGCGACCTGTCAATGGCGCTTGGTTCAACAGCCGTTACCCCACTGGAAATATTGACGGCGTATACGGTTTTTGCCAACGGTGGAATTCTAGTTCCACCAACCTATATCACCCGGATTCGTGACCGTGACGGACGGATTCTGGAATCGATCGATCCGGCAGATTTTGTCAATGGGATGGCTGCAGACCAGCGCCTGATCCGCAAACCACCGCACCGGGTGATCTCCCCCGAAACCGCCTACTTGATCACCAATATTTTAGAGAGTGTGGTTCGGGAAGGGACCGGCTGGCGAGCTAAAGCGATAGGACGACCCTCTGCTGGTAAAACCGGGACCACCAACGATTTAAAAGATGCCTGGTATATCGGCTTTATTCCACAGTTGGCTTGCGTCTCCTGGGTTGGTTATGATCAGGAACGACCCCTGGGGAAAAATGAGACCGGTTCACGGGCCGCCGCTCCAGCCTGGGTCAGTTTTATGGAAGAAGCAGAAAAACAATATCCAGTGAAAAACTTCCGTGTTCCCGATACCATTGAATTTCATCCTATCAATAAGAAGGACGGGCTACTCCTGCCGGAAGACAGTGAAGACGCCTATTTTGAAGTCTTTGCTCCTGGGACCGCTCCAACCCAGTATAGCGGGGAAAAGAAGCTAAAAGCCCGCGACTTTTTCCGTCTAGATATGGAGGGAACACTGTAGTCCCACTTCTCTCTCTGAGACAAGTTCGAACCGTCCATGTCTGCCGTTGAGGAAAACAGACCTGGTTCAGACTACCGTTTATCCAAAATCTCCATGGGCAAATTGAAGTTCGCCTCCCATTCAATAGTTGATCCATCATACATTCTGGCTTCTTTATTCCCCAACAACTCATGTGAAACAAACCAGGAGAGGGAGGTTCGATGTCCGGTATGACAAAAGGAGATCTGTTCTCCTGTTAGTGGAACACTGCTTGATTGATAGATTTCCTTGATTTCATTCAAATCATGAAATTGTCCACCCCCTTTGACCACCAGTCGATCATAAGACAGGAGAATCGATCCCGGAATTGTTCCTCTCCTGGCTCCACCAACCTGACCAATATATTCCCCGTAGCTACGGCTATCAACAAATGTCACACCACGATCCAGAGCGGCCTTAACCTCTTTGACATCGGGGAAATAGTTTGGTCGTACTTGGCTGTTAAATTGTTTTATTGGCGGGACATAGGCCTCACGAACAAAGCGGCTGCCAGGGGTTCGACTGTATCCAAGCAAGCCACCATTCAAAATCGAAATTTTATCGTGCCCCATCGCCTTAAATGTCCAATAGATCCGGGTTGCCATCGCCATATCACTGGCACCTGCTCCCACTGGAGCCAAAATAACGTAGGTTTGGTTGTCGATTCCCAACTGACCAATCAGCTTATCAAGATAGTCCTTTTCCGGAAGCATTTGCGGTGTTCCATTTTGATCTCTGACCCGCCACTGAGCATAATCGGTATTCACCGACCCCGGCAGATGTGCCTGCCGATAACCACCGGCCGACTGGAGATCCAAGATCCGGATCTCCGGGTTATCCAGATTAGCCATCAGCCAGGTCGGTTCAACCAGTGGCTTTGCAGCATGAACCGGGCTGGCCGAGAGCCAAAGAAATATCAAGAGGAAGCTCCCCTTGGAGATAAAGTGGAAGAGGGTCTTTTTAATCGTATTCAATGGAGAATCTCCAGCATTATTTATTTTGGCAACTTGACATTTTTTTCTTCCCCACCGTAGCCATGCACCAGATCATGAGCACGAATCGTCACCGAAGTGATTTCGGGATCAATGACAACCCCGGACAGACTGCGGGTAAACGGTTGTTCATTGACATGTGGATGAGAAAGGACCCGGGTCGCAATAATTTGTCCATCCGGAGCGACAACATCCCAGCCATTTGCGTAATGTTGCCACCCCTCATCATCATGGCGAACGGTCACA
>CAZGKZ010000183.1:0-3138 GCA_964526315.1 uncultured Geobacteraceae bacterium | reverse complement strand
ACATTTTTGAGTCCGTTGTCGGCTTCATTCTTGATTTCAGCCTGAGTTTTTTTCTGGCCCATTTCGGCAGTAAACCCACCACCCTGGATCATGAAATTAGGGATGACCCGGTGGAAAATTGTCTGTTGGTAAAATCCATCACGAACATAATTAAGAAAGTTTTCAGTACTGATGGGGGCTTTCTCGGCATTGAGTTCGATGACAATCAGTCCCTTATTGGTCTCCATTTTAACGATTGGCTGTGTGCCCATGTGGCTCTCCTCTGCTTGATTGGTTGCTGCCAGTGGTTGATTTATCATTTAGTCGTTTATGAATTTATGATTGCAGTTGATACCATATTTTATAGAGATGCGGATAGGAAATATGCGGAGGGTCAGGTTGTTCTATTGACAATTGGTTTGATGATCCCCATTCAGGTTAAACGAGAGTTCTGCCAGTTTTTAATAATTTGACAAATTGTTCATTTGGGACCGGTTTGCTGAAATAATATCCCTGGTAGAGTGGACACCCCTTCTCTTTCAGAAATTCGAGTTCGAAGCGGGTTTCCACCCCCTCGGCAATCACTTTAAGATCAAGGTGAGTTGCCATTGAGATAATCGTATCAACAATTGCTGCATCGTTGACATCCGTTTCAATATCTCGAACGAATGATTGATCAATTTTTAAGATGTCGAGAGGCATTTTTTTAAGGTAGGTCAGGGATGAGTAGCCAGTGCCAAAGTCGTCAATTGATAACTCTATCCCCAGTTTTTTGAGTGCCTCCATTTTTTCAATCGTATCAAGGATATTATCAATGACCATCCCTTCGGTTAATTCCAACCCAAGTGTCGTGGGGTCTGCCCCGGTTTGCTCAAGAATGGCCTCGACTTGGCTGATGAAATTGGGTTGGCGAAATTGACGAGGACTGACATTGACTGCAAGATGATTTACTTTGAACCCACTATCGCTCCAGCTTTTTAAATGTTCGCAAGCGGTCCGCAAGACCCACTCGCCAATTGGCAGAATCAGGCCTGTCGCTTCTGCTATCGGGATGAATGTTGCCGGGGAAATAAAGCCTTTCTCTGGGTGTTGCCAACGTGCCAGAGTTTCTGCTCCAAAAATTTCCCCTTCAGCATTGACCTGTGGTTGGAAAAATAGTGTCAGTTCATTACGTTCCAGGGCGTGCCGTAACTCTTTCTCAATCGCTAACCGGGTATCTGCCGCAGCTTGCATGCTGGGCAGGAAAAATCTTATTGTATCGCGACCGTCATCTTTCGCCCGGTACATGGCGGTATCTGCATGGCGAAGGATATCAGTTCCGGTTTCTCGACGGTTCTCTTCAGAGGGGAACATTGCGACGCCAATACTTGGTGTGACATGGAGTTCATGCCCGTCGATTATATTTTTTTCCGCCAGTCGAGCTTTGATGCTCTCAGCTTTTTGTTGCGCTATTGCTGCCGCATTTTTGGGATCACTTCCCAGGTCAGAGAGGAGTACGACGAATTCATCACCTCCCAGTCGTGAAACAGTATCATCGCTGCGTAGATCCTGCCGTAATCGCTTGGCAACTGCTTGCAGCAGAGCGTCTCCGGTCGGGTGGCCGAGAGAATCGTTAATGTTTTTAAAGCGATCCAGATCGAGAAATAACATGGCACCAAAATGACCATAACGGCGGCCACGAGAGATACTCTGTTCTAATCGATCGAGCAATAGGCGGCGGTTGGGAAGTTCAGTTAATGCATCATAGAAGGCAAGATGTTCAATTTTTGCTTCAGCCTGTTTGCGCTCAGTTATATTGCGTAAAGTGACACAAATTTTATCTTCTGTGTGGTCTGCACCGGTTTGGTAACTTGCATTAAGAGAGCATGGAACCAGAGCCCCATCTTTATCCTGTAGGTTGATTTCATAGTCATAGACTCTGTTTTTTGACCTTAACTGCACCAATAAACGATTTAATTTTCGAGTGTCAGGGAAGATACTTTTTACGTTGGCGTTCAGAATATCATGGCGGTCATATTGAGAAATCTGTGAGAGTGATGGGCTGACCTCTATCACTTTACCACCCGGAAGGACTTCAAGATAAACGTCTTGCAGATTGTCGAAAATAATCCGATATTTTTGTTCGCTATTTTTCAGTTTGCGATGCGAATAGTTTAAATCTTTGACGGCCTTTTGCAGCGCCTGAGTCCTTTTAGTGACCTCTTCTTCCAAGTGTTCTTGATAGGTACGATTTTCAATAATCAAGCGGGAACGTTCAGTTGCCTGGTTGATCGCGTGGAGGAGGACAGACATGTCATGGATCGGTTTTAGTAGGTAATTCCATGCTCCCCGATTGATGGCTTCAATGGCATCACCAATAATCCCCGTTCCGGATACAACAATAATCGGGGTGTCGGGGGAGCTATTTTTGATTTTTTCAATAACCTCAAGACCATCGATTTCTGGCATACGTAGGTCACAAATAACCAGGTCAGGTTTTTCCCGGTAGAAAACTTCCAATCCCTCTTTGCCATTCTTGGCTTCAAGGATCTGATAATCATAATCTTCCAAAAACATCCGAAAGCTATCGCGGATATTTTCTTCATCATCAATCGTCAGAATGACTGGATTTCTACGTTGTGCCATTTATATGTTCCTTCTTGGTGACCTATTTCTCTGATCTAAGTTTGGTATTCTGCCAATTATAGTCTGATTAGTCAAACCTAATTCTGAATTGGTGAAATTAAAAATCTGGCTAATCAGTTAGCGCGCAAGAGACTGTATTGTTTGATCTGTTTCCGCTCGGAGGATCTCATTGGCCTCCTCATTTAAACAGAACTTGTCTCGGTATTTATCAGAGATCCCACGCAGGTGAGTGTCACCGTTTGAACCGTAATGAAATTGGTAGCTTAGCAGGTTAGCAACATATGTTGCGGCAACGACATCATGGTGAACAGGGGTGGAATCGGGCTGATGATGCCAGTGAATCGCCTGGACGATAAAAGGGGGTAATGCCCACCATTCAGCCAGAAAACTGCCAAGTTCCGCATGTTGGGATCCATAAATGTCCATTTCTGCTTCAGACAGAGGACGCCTGGTTTTTTTAGCCAATTCAATGGCTTTCTCAAATTGAGTAGGAAAGAAACTTGCCGCTGCCAATTTCCCCATGTCATGTAAAAG
>CAZGKZ010000182.1:0-3141 GCA_964526315.1 uncultured Geobacteraceae bacterium | reverse complement strand
GCAAATTTCATCAACAGTTTTTTTGATCCAACCGAATTAAAATAAACCGTCACTTTCTGCTTGTCACCACTTCCTTCGAGACGCCGCACTGTACCGATACCAAACTTGACGTGTCGTACCTTATTTCCTAACCGCAAACCACTGTCATCAGAGGTTGAAGTCTCTCGCACTGGAACCTTGCTTGAGCTCACAGCTGCTGGGTTATCAGCCGGCACTACAGCTCCAGCCCCGTCAACCAGATCCATCAGAGAAGCCAAGTTATGTTCAGGCTTTGACTCTTCTTCCAGCGCCACAGTCGGGGTAAAATCATTCAGCAGTTCTGCTGGAATTTCTGCCAGAAAACGACTCGGGGGATTAAACTGATAAGTTCCGTAAACCCGACGGCGCCGGGCATGAGAGAGATAGAGTTTTTTCATCGCCCGGGTCATCCCGACATAGCAGAGACGTCGCTCTTCGGCCAGCTCCTCCCCGAGATCCCCGGAACGGGCATGGGGGAACAACCCCTCTTCCATCCCGGTCATAAAGACCACTGGAAATTCCAACCCCTTGGCAGAATGGAGGGTCATCAGTGTCACCCGCTGCTGGGTTGCATCGTGTCTGTCCAGATCAGTAATCAGCGCTATCTGCTCCAGATAGTCGTGAATCGATCCATCGGTTGCAGCATGTTCTTCCATCCCCACCAACAACTGCTCCAGATTGTCCAACCGCCCTTTGGCTTCCTGTCGACCATCACTGGTCAAAGCTCCATCCGCTTCCTCTTTAAGCAGCGGCGCATAACCACTGGCATCAAGTAATTCTGCCATCAGTTGCGGATAGGGGATTCGTTCCAACCGGGCAGTGAAATCATCAATCAAGGCAACAAATGCGGCAACTTTTTTTGCCGCCGCCCCCTTCAGACCGTCTCTTTCCAATGCCAGTTTACAGGCAGGGAGAAAACCACCCGCCTCATCCTCGAAAGCAGCAATCCGCTCAACCGTGGTGTTGCCGATCCCCCGGGCCGGAACATTGATGATCCGCCGGGCTGCCAGTGAATCTTTAGGATTGATCAGAACCCGCAGATAAGCGAGAGCATCCTTCACTTCAAGACGGGAATAGAACTTGACTCCGCCAAACATCACATACTTAATTTTTTCACCCAGCAGAGCCTGTTCAATAGCCCGTGACTGAGCATTGGTCCGGTAAAAAACTGCAATATCCCGCAAACTGTGGCCATTGCTCCGCAATCGACTCACCTCGGCAGCAACAAATCTGGCCTCATCCAGATCATCAGGAGCAGCTTCAACATGGATTGAATCACCAACCGGATTATCGGTCCAGAGCTCTTTCTCCCGTCGATCACTATTGTTCCCGACCACCGCTCCGGCTGCTTGCAGAATGGTTTGGGTGGAGCGGTAATTCTGCTCCAGTCGAATAATTTTTACCGTTGGGAAATCGTAGTCAAAGCTGAGAATATTACCAACTTCAGCGCCACGCCAACGGTAGATCGACTGATCATCATCGCCAACAACACACAGGTTGGTTTCCGGGCTGAGCAGTAGTTGCATTAACCGATACTGTACCCGGTTGGTATCCTGAAATTCATCAATCAATAGGTGGGAAAAGCGCTCCTGCCAACGTTGCCGAACCTCCGGATGGTCTTCAAATAAGCGCACCGTCAATAACAGCAGATCCCCAAAATCAACCGCATTGGCAGCTTTCAGCTTTTGTTGATACTGAGTGTATAATTCTACCAGCAGTTGTTCATCTGAACGAATCTCATCGAGTGAGTCAGGCATCTGCCCACGATTTTTTGCCCGATCAATAAAGGACGCAGCCGCTCGTGGCTTTAATACCTTTTCAGAAATTTGCTGCGCTTTGAGGAGATCACGCAGTAAGCGCAACTGATCCTGATCATCGTAAATAGTGAAATCCCGGCCATAGCCAAGATGATGAATTTCCTGCCGTAAAATTCGGGCACACCCTGAATGGAATGTGGATATCCAGGGGAGCTCTCCTTCCCCCAACAACCGCTCAAGACGTTCACGCATTTCAGCCGCTGCCTTATTAGTAAAGGTCACAGCCATAATCCGCCATGCCGGAACGCCACATTCACTGATTTGATAGGCAACCCGGTGGGTCAAGGCGCGGGTTTTCCCGGAACCGGCACCAGCCAGGAGTAGCAAAGGACCATCCTGATGCAGAACCGCCTGCCGCTGTGGCTCATTCAACCCTTCCAGCAGATCATCCATCGTCATCCTCCAGGGTACGAGTCATCAGGGCACGGTTGTATGCCGAAACCATATCGCGCCGGGAGATAATCCCGTAAAGATGACGATGCGATTCACGATCGACAACCGGCAGCTGTTCAATATTGCGGTAACCAATTTTCCGCATCGCCGTATCAAGATCCTCTTCAGGATGAACCGTGATGACATCTTTGGTCGCAAGCTCTTTTATTACAACCAAATCCATCAGCTCTTTCTCAAAAACCACCCCCATGAAATCCTGAACCGAGATAATTCCAGTCAACTCACCCAGCTCATCAACCAGCGGAAAATTAGTATGATGGGTCTGCTGAATAAATTCTGCAAAATGACCAAGGGTCATACTTTCCGGAACAGTTTCAACCCGCCGGGACATCACCTCACCAACCAAGAGGTTCTTCATAATATTTCGTTCTTTTCCCGCTTCCAGATCGATACCAAGGCGGCTCAACTCGGCTGTTTCCAAACTATCATTTTTCAGTCGGCGGGCAATTGCGGTTCCAATTACGCATGCCAGCATAATTGGAATGATAACTTGATAACTGTCGGTAATTTCAAAAAGGAGAAAGATTGCCGTCATCGGAGCATTGGTTGCTGCGGCCAGAAACGCCCCCATCCCCACTAAAGCATAGGCACCACTGGAAATATGCGCCGCAGGAAACAGAAGGGCCAGGATTTCTCCATAAGCACCCCCGGCAACTGCTCCTAAAAACAGGCATGGAGCAAATAGCCCTCCCGGCATACCGGAGCCCAAAGTAATTGAAGTTGCAACCATTTTTGCCACAACTAGAATAGCCAGCAGGTACCAGGTGTGTTGACCAGACAGAACCGAACCAACAAAGTCATAGCCGTTCCCAAAAACCTGCGGCAGACCAACTCCGATGGCTCCAACCATTAA